>NZ_JASCXP010000106.1:0-18449 GCF_030010695.1 Nocardia sp. CC201C | reverse complement strand
CCCACGGCACCCCACCTCCGCCGCGAACCCTTGCCATTCACCGCAACCCTCCCGGAAAATGGATCGCATCCAGCCGTTTTCACAAACCGACGGTTCATCCGTTAAAGTTTTCGAGCAACACCGGTCCGGGTGGCGGAATGGCAGACGCGCTAGCTTGAGGTGCTAGTGCCCGTATTAGGGCGTGGGGGTTCAAGTCCCCCTCCGGACACCGCGCATTTGTAGCATGCCGTGCCGATGCCCAGCCTCTTCGCTAAGGCGCATCGGCGGAGGTTCCACGCATGATGGGACCTACGCCGCTAATCCCATATCGCTTTGGCGGACGAGTAGCAAGCACTCGCTGCTCCCGGGGCGAGCGTCGAGAGAACCCTGGACTTCTCGACTCAAAGGCGGCTGAACGATCTCGGAACGCGCAGTACGGCGGGGGTGGACCGGTCGGGTTGACTCGACGAGTGGATTTTCAGCCAGCGCCGGCGATTGTCACGACCCGGGGCGAGCGTCGGACCGGGGGCGAGCCTCGTCAGGTGCCCAGCCTCGTGTCGACGTGTAGTGGTGGTCGCGACGGGCAGGCTGGCAAACTGTTGGCAATCGCGATAGCCTGGTGTGCGCCTACGGTGCCGGCGCTTCCCCGGTCGGTGATCGTTTGCGAACTCGTCCAGACGGTCGTGGCGAAACTGTGACGCCTACACACATCTCGCGTATCTGGGCGATTTCGTGTACTGGGAGATGCTGCCCGGTACGGTCGGTATCCGCTGTGCCGTAGAGCTATGCGGGTGGTGGGGCGAACCGTTTGGCGTATCGGACGACGGGGGCGGATTCCATGCGGTCGACACCGTCCAGTGCGCCGATTCGGTACGAGACGTAGTCGAACAATTCGTCGGCGTTGCGGCACACGATGATCACGAACAGATTGTGGGTTCCGGTCGTCGCTCCCACGAATGCTGTTTCAGGGTCGCCGATCAGTGTGCGGGACACATCGACCAGATTCGTCGGGGCGACGCTCAGCCACAGCAGACATTGTTCGGTGAATCCCAACCGGATCGGATCGATTTCGACGTCGAATCTCAGGATGAGTGAACGTCGCAGCTCTTCCAGCCGACGTCGCACAGCCGACTCCGACCAGCCGACCGTGCGAGCCAGGGTGGGATAGCCGACGCGGGCGTCGGCCGCCAGCGCCGCCAGCAGTCTGCGGTCGAAGTCGGTGAGCTGGGCCGGCTCGGAGGTCGAGATCAGGGGGTAGTGCGGGGTCAATGCGGCGATCTGGTCGGGGGTCAGTGCGGAGGTGCGGCCGAGCCACGGGCGATCCTTCAGGTGTCGCAGCAGGCGCTGTGCGTCCACGTGGAGGATCTGAGGATGGCGGGCCAGGGGCTCCAGCGGCGCGGGACCGCCGTTCGCGGTGCGCAGCAGCAGGACCAGTTCGGTTCCGCTGGAGAGCGGAGTCACCCAGGCGGTATCGGGCCGGGCCGCGAGCACGCGCGCGACGCCCGCCGTCGCGTCAGGGGGTAACCGGAGCCGCACCAGCCATTCGGCGTGGCCGGTCCGTCGGCTGTTGAGGGCGGTGGTTATCCGTGCGGCGCGGGTCGAACGCAACCGCCCGTAACGGCGGGCGAGGGTGCGATCGGAGACATCGAGGATGTCGGCGATCTTGCTGAACGGGGCTCGCGCGTCGAGCTGGAGCGCATGCAGTAGTTGCCGGTCGAGGACGTCCAGCATGTCCGAATCCACCCAGACAGACTAGAACGGTGTCGGAATCCGGCGTGCTGCCGGTCCGTTGTGGTCGGAAGGCGGTCGGCGGCGCCAGCATCGGTGTCATGACGAACGACATCAACGGCATTCACCAAGGCGGCATCCTCACCCGAGATCTCGACGATTCGACGAAGGAGATCCGCCGATGAGAAACCGATACCTGGAGGGTGTTTTCGCTCCCCTCGAACAGGAGCACACCCTGACCGAGCTGCAGGTGATCGGCGACATTCCGGAATATCTGGATGGCCGCTATCTACGCAATGGCGCCAACCCGGTCGGAGAACTCGATCCGGCGTTCTATCACTGGTTCGTCGGGGACGGGATGGTGCACGGTATCCGCATCCGCGACGGCCGGGCCGAGTGGTACCGCAATCGCTGGGTCAGGGGACCGGAGACCTCGATGGTGCTGGGGGAGGCACACGTACTCGGCGACGGCGCGGTCGGGATCGGCGCCAACACGAACGTGATCGCGCACGCTGGGCGCACCCTCGCACTCATCGAGGGCGGTGGTACACCGGTCGAGCTGAGCTATGAGTTGGAGACCGTCGGGATCTGCGATTTCGGCGAGCAGGTCCGGGGCGGCTACACCGCCCATCCCAAGCGTGATCCGGACACCGGTGAGCTGCACGCGGTGTCGTATTCGTTCGATCGCGGAAATCGGGTGCAGTACACCGTCATCGGCACCGACGGACGAGTACGCCGGGCCGTTGACATCGAGGTCGCCGGCATGCCGTTGATGCACGACTTCTCCCTGACCGAAAACCACATCGTGCTGTACGACCTTCCGGTCACGCTCGACCCGCAAGAAATGGGGGGACTGTCCGATCAGGCTGGTGCGCTCGTCGGAGCGCCGATGCCGGAACCAGCACGGCTGGTGCTGTCGGCGATGCTCGGCCGGATCCGAGTGCCCGACCCGCTGGCCGCGCGCCGGACACGTGACCTTCGGCTGCCCTACGGCTGGAATTCCCGCTATCCGGCGCGGATCGGCGTCATGCCGCGCGCGGGCGGCAATGACGATGTGCGCTGGTTCGAGATCGAGCCCTGCTGGGTGTTCCACCCGATGAACGCCTACGACGACGGCGACACCGTGGTTCTCGACGTCGTGCGGTACCCGGTGATGTTCGACCGGGACCGGACCGGTCCCGAGGAGGCATCGCCGACCCTGGACCGATGGGTACTCGACCTCGTCGCGGGCACCGTCCGCCAGGACCGCGTCGATGACCGGGCACAGGAGTTCCCGCGCGTGGACGAACGCCGGGTGGGCCGTCGTCACCGGTTCGGCTACGCACCAGCGGTTGGTCCGGGCGCCACACCCGGATCCACCCTGCTCAAACACGATCGGCTTCATGGCACCACCACTGCCCGCTTCTTCGGAAGACACGCACGGGTGGGCGAATTCGTCTTCGAACCAGCGGCGCCTGACGCGCGCGAGGACCAGGGGGTGCTGATGGGATTCGTCCACGACATCGGCTCCGATCGCAGCGCACTGGTCATGTTGGACGCGGAAACGCTGGAAGACGTCGCCTCGATCGAGCTACCCCACCGGATCCCGGCCGGATTCCACGGCAACTGGATTCCGGGCGACGGGTGAAGACCACCGCATATCACCGGACGGCAGCGAATGCGGAGCGTTCACGCCGTCGACACTCGATCCCCATCCCTACTCGGAAGGAGTGAAAATGCTGGGCGGGGCGGTGGCGGGCCGGTCGAGCCGACCACGGCCGCGGTGGCCGCCGCGGCGACGAGGCCTTCTGGGGGCACGGCGCTTGCTGACAGGTGAGATATTCGGTGTGACAGCGATTCCCGCGACGACGCGCGGTACCGGGTGGAGGGACCATGGTCCTCGATGTGCTCGACCGAAGGCCGTAGCGGCACGAGGTCGCGGCGACCACGATGGTCGGCATGACCGGGTACGACGGCCTGGAGGCCGATGAGATCGTGGCTCGGCTGCTGGATTCGCCGGAGCCGTCGATCCGGTGGCGCGTGCTCACCCGGCTGCTCGGAACGCCCGCGGACGATCCCGCGGTGCGGTCGGTGCGGGCGGATATCGCTGTCAGCGCGCGGGTGCGAACGCTGCTGTCGGAACGTAGGGACGACGGGACGCTGCCGTTCCATCCGTACGGCGCCACGTGGTACGGCGCACATTGGGTGTTGGTCGCACTGGCCGAGCTCGGTTATCCCGGCGGTGACGAGTCGCTGATCCCGTTGCGGGAGCAGGCGTTGGGGTGGGTACTGTCCGCGGAGTACCGCACACGCCATATCGGACAGGTGCGGGGGCTGCCCACGCTGCATGCCTCCATCGACGGGAATCTGCTGTGGGCGTTGCTGAGTCTCGGGCTCGCCGACGAACGCGCCGAGGAGCTGGTGACCCGTCTGCTCGCCACCCAATGGCCCGACGGCGGCTGGAACTGCGACCGGCACGCGAGTGGGCGCGTCTCCTCGTTCGTCGAAAGTCTCATTCCGCTGCGCGCACTCGCGCTGCACGCTCAGCGGACCGGCCGGGAGGACAGCCGAGACGCGGTGGTCCGGGCCGGTGAGCCTTTCCTGAGCCGCCAGCTGTTCCGGCGCATCAGTGACGGCACCGTGATGGCGAAATCGTTTGTACAGCTGCATTTTCCATGCTACTGGCATTACGACTTCCTGTTCGCGCTCACCGTGTTCGCGGAGGCGGGGCTGATCACCGACCCGCGCTGCGCCGCCGCCCTCGACCTGCTGGAGTCCAAGCGGCTGCCCGACGGTGGCTTCCCCGCCGAAGCGCGCTACTACCAGGTTCGTGCCGCGCCCGGCGGTAGATACCGTTCGCTCGTCGACTGGGGGCCGACGGGTCGGCATCGGTTCAATCCGTGGGTGACCTGCGCCGCGCTGACCGTGCTGCGGGCGGCCGATCGCCCGCTCTCACGCATCGATGAAATGGTGGAACCGTGAGGATTTCGGCAGACGCGAGGATATCTGGTCCTCAGCCGGATCCGATATCGCCGCGATAGGCGAGTTCAGTACCGGTCGGCGCGCGACGACAGAGATGTCGGCGCGAATGATCATCGACCTCTTACGGGTAGCGCTCCCTGCCGCGCCCAAGGCGGAATCGCGAGATCGGTCATGTTGTGGCGGTGCGCGAGTCATGATGGAAGGCGAACATCAGCGCTGTCGGAGGTTGTGGTCATGCGCGAAGCGTCATCGGGGAACGTGGAGAGTTTTGTTCTCGGTGACGTGCTCGCGAATCGGGCCGTTACGCACCGGACCGAGCCGTTTCTCCGGTTCCACGGCGGGCACATCGGCTATGGCGAGGTCGATGAGATGGCCAATCGGGTTGCGCGGGGGTTGATTTCGTCGGGTGTGCGGCCGGGGGACCATATCGCGGTCATGCTGGGGAACTGTGCCGAGTTCGTGTACGTGATCTTCGCGTTGGCGCGGTTGCGGGCGGTGGCGGTGCCGGTCAATACCGCGCATCGAGGGGAGATGCTGCGGCATGTGCTGGTCGGCTCGGATGCCGTGCTGTTGATCGCCGACAGCGATTACGTCGAGCGGTTGGTTCCGTTGGCGCGCCGGGTGCCCGGACTGCGCACGGTGGTCCTCGGGCCGGCAGCCGCCGGAATGCCGGAGCGGGCCGACGATATCGGGGTGCCGGTGCTGCCGTGGTCGACCCTGCTCGATCACGGTGCGGAGCCGCCGCGCGTGGAGGTCGGCTTTCATGATCTCCAGGCCATCATGTTCACCTCCGGCACCACCGGACCGTCCAAGGGGGCGATGTGTTCGCACGCGCTGGCCTTGACCTGCGCGTACGATTCGCTGAATTATCTGGACCGGTGGGGGAAGTCGATCTATTGCCCGCTGCCGCTCTTCCACGCGGCGGGGCTGTGGGACGGGGTGCTCGCCGCGCTGCTGTGCGGTGGGTCGATCGCGATCGTGGACCGCTTTCACGCGTCGACGTTCTGGGACGATGTGCGCCGCTTCGACGCCGCCGTGGTGATGAGCGTGTTCTCGATGATTCCGATCCTGCTCAAACAGCCGCCGTCCCCGCGCGACAAGGATCATCCGCTCGAGATGTTCTATATGGGCAAGTCGAGTCTGGATGAGCCGCTGCACAAGCGATTCGGGGTGCGCTCGGTGGAGACCTACACCAGCACCGAGGCCGGGATCGCCACCGGCAGCCCGTACGGCCAGTGGCGGGTGGGTTCCTGCGGCACGGTGCACGATCGGCGGTTCCATGCCGCGGTGGTGGACGAGTACGACCGTGAGGTGGGGCCCGGCGAGCCGGGGGAACTGGTGCTGCGGCCGAAGCAGCCCTATGTGATCACCACCGGTTATCACAAGGCACCGGACGCGACCGCGCGGTGTTTCCGAAATCTGTGGTTCCACACCGGTGATCGGGTCTGGCGTGACGAGGACGGGTATTTCTTCTTCCTCGACCGCATGACCGACTCCATTCGGCGTCGCGGCGAATCGATTTCGGCATTCGACCTCGAATGCGAGGTGAATATGCACCCCGCGGTTCTGGAATCCGCGGCCATCGGCGTGCCGTCCGAACTCGAGGAAGAGGACGTCAAACTGGCCGTGGTGGTGCGTCCCGGCGCGCGACTCGACGTGGAGGAACTCGTCGAGTTCTGTCAGCGGCAGCTGCCCGGCTATATGGTGCCCCGCTATATCGAATTCGTGGACGCGCTGCCGCGTACGCCGACCGACAAGGTCGCCAAATACCGGCTGCGCGAACAGGGTGACCACGGCGTCACCGCCACCACCTGGGACCGGCAGGCACAACCGCCCGCCGCCCGGCCGACCACTCCCGGTGACCGCTGTGCACTGGGGTGATACACCGGAGCAAGCCGCATTCCGCGCCGAGGTGCGGGCGTTCATCGCGGCCGAATTCCCCGCCGAGTACCGGCCCGACCCGGATGCGCAGCACAGTCTGGAACCCGAGGACGTCTGGGGCTACAACTGGCCGGTCGACCGGGTGAGCGCCGATCCCGACCGGGCGGCCGGGGCGCGGCGGTGGGCAGCCGCACTCGCCGCCCGGGGGTGGATCGTTCCGCACTGGCCCGAGGAGTACGGCGGCGCGGGGCTGACCGCGGTGGCGGAGTTCATCCTGCACGAGGAGATGATGCGGGCCGGGGTGCCGACGGTGAACGGGATCGGCGCGTTCCTGCTCGGTCCGACGCTCATCGCGCACGGCACGCCGGAACAGCGGGCGCGACACCTACCGCCCATCGCCAGCGGTGAAAGGACCTGGGCACAAGGCTTTTCCGAGCCCGGCGCGGGATCGGACCTGGCGTCGCTGCGCACCCGGGCGGTGCGCGACGGCGACGACTACATCCTCGACGGGCAGAAGGTGTGGACCTCGCTGGCCCACTGCGCCGACTGGCTGTTCGTGCTGGTGCGCACCGACCCGGACGCGCCGAAGCACGCGGGCATCACCTTCCTGCTGGTGGATACGGCCACACCCGGTGTGACCATCCGGCCGATCACCGATATCCGCGGCGACACCCCGTTCGCCGAGGTGTTCTTCGACGGCGCGCGAGTGCCGGTGCGCAACCGGGTCGGGGCCGAGAACCGCGGCTGGTACGTGGCGATGGACGCGTTGAGCTTCGAACGGGCCGGCATCGGCGCGACGGTGAAACTCGAGCGGGCGCTGACGCGACTGGTCGAGCAGGTGCGCGCCGACGGCGGCTCCGCGGTGCTGCGGCATGAGATCGCGCGTCGCTATATCGAGCTGCGGGTCCTGTACAACCTTGCCAGGTATACGGTTTCGCGTCAGGCGCACGGCGGCGTGCCGGGTTACGAAGCATCGGTGAATCAGCTGTTCGGAGCGGAACTGGCGCAGCGGCTGGCCCGCACCGGCACGAAGGCGTTCGGCGAACTCGCCCAGCTGACCGCGCCGGGCGAGCGGCATCCGCTGGCCGCCGAATTCACCCGGCTGCGATTCGACGCGGTGGCCGCGACCTTCCTCGGCGGCACCACCGAGATCCAACGCAATGTCATCGCGACCAGAGGTTTGAACCTACCGAGAAAATAGTCCCCCGGGAGAAGGTGCCGATGTACGAAACCCTCGACGTGACAATCGAAGAACGCGTGGCCTGGCTGACGCTCAACCGCCCGCAGAAACTCAACGCCCTGACTCCCACCTCCATGGCCGAACTGCGCGAGGTGTTCACCAGGGTGGACGACGACGAGGACGTATGCGTCGTGGTGCTGCGCGGTGCGGGCGATCGCGCGTTCTGCGCCGGTATGGACCTGGGCTGGTCGGAGGGCCTGACGCCCAAAGAGCGGGTCGAACAGGGCCGTCTCGGTGAGAAGACCTTCGCCATGATGGAGCGGCTGTCGATTCCGGTCGTCGCCGCCGTGCACGGTTACGCGGTCGGCGGCGGGCTCGAACTGGCGCTGGCCGCCGACTTCATCGTCTGCTCGGATGACGCGAAGCTGGGACTGGTGGAGATCACGCTCTCGGCTCGCCCGCCCTACCAGCCGAAATACATGAACGGCGGCGCGGACCCCGACCAGCCTGCCGTCGGCGGCTCCGCGCCCGGCTGGGGTGGGGTGAAACGGCTGCCGGAACGCATCGGCAAGGCCCGCGCCAAGGAACTGCTGTTCACCGGCATCCAGGTGGACGCGCAGCGGGCACTGCAACTGGGGCTGGTGAACAACGTCTTCCCGGCCGCGGAATTCGACAAGCACGTGGGCGAACTGGCCGAGCGGATCGCCGCCATGAACCGCTACAACCTGCGGCTGGTCAAGGAGTTGGTGTCCAGCGGCTACGACTGGATCGAACCGCACCCGAGCTGAGGAGGCGCCGTGCGCATCTACCGAATCGACCACATCGCCCAGCTGGTGCCCGATCTCGCCGCCGCGACGCGGAAATTGGAGGGGCTGTTCGGCTTTCGCCGCACCAGCAGCTGGGACAACCCCGAGCAGGGCGTCACCGGGGTGCGGCTGACGGTGCCCGGCAGTTGGGGGCAGGACTGGGTGGTCATCGCTCCCTCCGGTGACGACTCACCGCTGCACGCCGCACTCGAGCGGCAGGGCGGCCGACCGGCCGTCCACCACATCGGCGTCGAGGTGCCCGACCTCGAGGCGGCGCGCGCCGAACTGCACAAGCTGGGGCTCGAACCGGCCGACGGGCCGGGCTGGATCGAGTCGTCGCTGACTCCGCCCGAGGACGGGCCGGGCGTGCGTTTCCGGCTGCGCGGGCCGGGCACCCTCGCCCTGGTCGGTGACGAGCACGCCACCGCCGCCACCCCCGCCGCCGCGACCGGACCGACGCTCGGCATCGTGGCGATCGACCATGTCTGCCAGGCGTTTCGGGACCGCGAGGTGCTGGCGAACTGGTACGCCGAGCTGGCCGGGTTCGTGCCGGTGTGGAAGACGCCCATCGACGAATGGCCGGATATGGCCGACCTGGTGCTCACTATCCCCGGGTCGGCGATCTGCTGGGAGATCATCCAGCCGCGCGGCGAGGACTCGTTCATCGACCGGTTCCTGGCGAAGAACGGTCCGGGCGTACACCATGTGACCTTCCAGGTGGCCGAGTGGGACGCGGCGCTGGCCGCCTGCGAACACCATCACACGCCGACCTTCGACCACGATGCGGGCGTCACCGACGGTGCGGCGTGGCGGCACACCTTCATCCACCCCAAGCACGCCGGTGGCGTACTCGTGCAGCTGTTCTGGGAGGAGCGGCCGGGTGTCTGGGTGCGGTCGGACAAGATCCCGGCGAACAGCTGATGGACCTCACCCTGACCGAGGAGCAGGAGCTGATCCGGTCCACCGCCCGGGAATTCCTGAGCGCGGCCGAGCTGTCGGGGAAGGTCTGGACGGCCGAGCCGTCGGGGAAGGTCTGGACGGCCGAGCCGTCGGGCAAACTCTGGACGGCCGAGCCGTCGGGCAAACTCTGGACCCGGATGGTCGAACTCGGTTGGGCCGGGCTGCCGTTTCCGGAGGAGTACGGCGGGCTCGGGGCCGGATTCCTGGAACTGTGCCTGGTGCTCGAGGAGATCGGCCGAGCCCGGGTGCCCAGCCCACTCGCGGCGACGGTGGCCTGCTGCGGGATGCCGGTGATGCGGTACGGCACCGCGGCCGAACGCGCCGCCTGGCTGCCCGCGATCACCGGCGGACGGCTGCTCACCCATGTCGAAGGCATTGCGGCGCAAGCGGGAACGCTGCACGGCACGGCGATGTTCGTGTCGCACGCCGACATCGCCGACACCCTGCTGGTCGTCGCGCACGCCGACCGGCCGCTGGCGGTGCTGATCGATGGCGCGACACCGGGAATCAGCCGCGAGCCGCTGGCGGTCGTGGGCGACGAATCGTATCGGGTGAGTTTCGACCACGTGCCGATCCCGGAGGGGGCCGTGCTCGCGGCCGGATCCGAGATCGCCGCCGCCATCGCCGCCTACGGTGCGGCGGCGACCTGCGCGGAGATGGTGGGTGGTGCGCAGGCGGTGCTGGATATGACGGTCGACTACGCCACCCAGCGCGAACAGTTCGGCCGGCCGATCGGCGCTTTCCAAGCCGTGCAGCATCATTGCGCCGATATGGCCGTCGAGGTGCTCGGTGCGCGGCTGCTGGCCTACGAGGCGATCTGGCGGCTGGCGGCCGGGCTGGACGCGTCGACCGAGGTGGCGCTGGCGAAATCGTGGGTGTCCGAGGTGTACCAGCGGGTGTGCGCCACCGCCCACCAGGTGCACGGCGCCATCGGGTTCACCGCCGAACACGGACTGCACCACTACACGCGGCATGCGATGGCGTGCGCACTCGCCTTCGGCGACACCGACCACCATATCGGCACGATCGTGCGGCACCTCGGTATGGGCGACTGACCCGGCCGGGGCCGCGACACCCGTCGGTCTCCGGGGCCTGCCAGGTGTTTCGCCTCCAGCCGGAACAGGTGTCGAAGGGGGAGTGGCGAGCGGGTGGTTGCAGTACCGTCGGTGGGCAGCGCCCGAACGACAGAAATGCGGTCTCCCATGATTGCTCGGCACGGCGGCGAGCGGCCGCCGATCCTGTTCCTGCACGGCGTTTTCGGGCGTCCGGCGCTGCTGCGCCCGTGGCTCGACCACTTCGAGCGGGCCGGTTTCGACTGTGTGGCACCGGCGCTGCCCGGACGCGATCCGGTCGATCACGCGGTACTGCGCCGCACCGGTATTCGCGACTGCGTGGAGGTGGCGCTGGCCGCCTACGACGACCTCGGCGAGGACGCCATCGTGATCGGGCACAGTATGGGCGGCCTGATCGGGCAGCGGGTGGCGGCCGCGCGGGCCTGCCGCGCCCTGGTGCTGCTGGCGTCCATCCCGCCCGGTGTGCTGTGGCCGCAGCTCCGGTCGCTACCGCATCTGTTCCCGGTGCTGCCCGCCGTGCTGGCCGGGCGATCGTTCCTGCCGAGCGAGCGCACCATGCGTGCGGTGCCGCTCAGCACGCTCACCCGTGCGGAGCAGGAACGGATTGTGCCGCAACTGGTTCCGGACTCCGGGCGAATCTTCCGCGCCATGACCCTCGGGCTGCCGTCGGTCCGGGTCGACGCCGCGGCCGTCACCTGTCCGGTGCTGTCCGTCAGCGCGGGCGCGGACCGCAATGTCGCGCCGTGGATATCGGCGCGCATCGCGGCCCGCTATCGAGCCGAGCATCAGCGGCATCCCGGTCTGCCGCACTGGATCATCGCCGAATCCGCGGTGCCGCGGGTCGCGCCGCCGGTCCTGCGGTGGTTGCGCGACACCCTCGAACTGCCGGAGCAGCCGGGCAGCGCGATGTAGCGCGAGCAGCCGGACAGCGCGATGGGACCCCGGGCCGTTCGGCCTGTGATCAGGGGATGACGACCGGTTCGGGGTCGGCTGCCGGGTCGTCGGCCCAGCGGTGACCGGCCTCGCGCGGGGTGATGCCCGCATCGGTCCACGCGGTGAGCAGTTGCGCGACCTTGCTGTGCATGGTGGTACGCAGGCGGTCGAACGACGTCTCCGGGATGTCGTCGACCTGGCCGAGCAGCAGCCACCACGCCCAGGCGACGGCTCCGGCGTTGGCGACGAAGTCGGGGAGCACCGGGATGCCGCGGGCGGCGAGCATGGCCTCTGCCTCCGGTGTGGTGGCGGCGTTCGCGGCCTCCACGATGACGCGGGCCCGGACGTCGAAGGAGTTGTCCGGGGTGATCGCGTACGAAATCGCCGCCGGGACAAGGATATCGACATCGGCCGACACGATCGCGGTGCGCGGCAGCCGCTCGATGTCGGCGGGCAGCCGGGAGCGGTCGATCTCACCGAAACCGTCGCGCAGCTCCAGCAGCGCCGGGATGTCCAGGCCGCCGGGGTGGTGCAGGGTCTCGGCGGCGTCCGCCACCGTGGTGACCCGCATGCCGGCCTCGTGCAGGTAGTAGGCCGCCGCACCGCCCATGGTGCCGACGCCCTGGATGGCGACGGTGGTATCGGCGGGGGCCCGGCCCCAGGAGACGGCGGCGGCGAGGCAGGCGTGCGCGACACCGTAGCCGCCGATCACGTCACCGAGTGCGAATCCGCCTTCCACCCGTGCGTTCAGGCCGTTGCGGACCCGTTCCAGGGTGGCGGCCGGGTCGGCGGCGCGCCGGATGGCGGCGTGATAGCTCTGACCAAGGCCGAGTCCGGCGAACACCTCGTCGATCAGGTGCTGCGGTACGCCCAGATCCTCCGCGGTCACCCAGTGCGCGTCGATCCACGGCCGCATGGCCGCGCAGAAGCGCTCCAGTACGCGCGGGGCGCGCGGGTCCTTGGGGTCGAAGTCGATGCCGCCCTTGGCGCCGCCGATCGGCAGGTCGAAGGTGGCGGTCTTGTTGGCCATGCCGCGCGCCAGATCCTCGACCTCGCTCAGTGTGCAGCCCGCCCGCATCCGGGTGCCGCCGGTGGCCAGGCCCGAACGCAGGGTGTGGACGACGAGGTAGCCGACCGCGCCGGTCAGCGAATCCGTCCACTGCATGCGCAGATACGGTTCGGGCCGGTGCGGTGTCGGTGCGACCGGCACCGGGGAGATGGTCGGAACCGGCTGTGTCGTCATCGGGACGCTTCCGCCCGGGTTCTGCATTGTCGTCATGACGAACCACCTCCTCGTCGTGCTCGTGTCGGTCATCACCGCCTACAGGGAACGCCACGTTGCGTAGTCGCGAGTCCGGGGCTTCGTGATCGCTCTCCTGATCACTCGCGTGCCACCAGAGTGCGGTCCCACCTGCCCGCGCGTCCATTTACGGTTCGTTCACGGGAGTATTCAGCGTTCCTGCACAGCATTTAGGCTCGGTCCCATGGACCTGTCTCTGCCCCGGCTGCGGATGCTGCGCGAATTGCACCGCCGCGGCACGATCACCGCGGCAGCGGCCGCCCTGCACTACACCGCGTCGGCGGTCTCGCAGCAGCTCGCGCAGTTGGAACGCGATGTGGGCACCCGGCTGTTCGAACGGCGGGGGCGGCGCGTGCAGCTCACCGACCTGGGCGTGGTGCTCGCCGAGCATGCCGAGGAGATCCTCACCTCGGTGGAACGCGCGACCCAGGCGCTCGAGGAGGCCGGTGAATCGGTGACGGCCAAGCTCACCGCCGGGGTGTGGGCGTCGGTGGCGGCAGGACTGCTGCCCGACGCGCTGACCGCGTTGGCCCGCACCCACCCGGGCATTCTGGTGCGGACGCGGGAACTCGCCCCCGAGGCGACCGCCGCGGCGGTGCGCGACGGCGCGCTCGACCTGTCGTTCGTCATCGACTACTCGAATTACCCGACGACGTGGGACAGCGGGTTGCAGCGCACGGTCATCGCGGTCGAACGGCTGTATGCGGCCGTGCCCGCGGGGGCGGTGCCGTCGGCCAGCGTCACATTGGCCGAACTGGCCGAGCACCCGTGGATTCTCGCGCCCGCGCGATCCAATTTCGGGCATGCGGCCCGGCTGGCGTTCCAGGCCGCCGGGGTGGCACCGCGCATCGACCACGAGGTGGAGGAACAGGCGACGGCCCTGGCCATGGTCGCGGCCGGTCTCGGCGTCACCCTCGTCTCCGACCTGGGCTTGGCCCTGCGCCCGCCGGGCGTGGACATCGTCGCCCTCGGCGACGCCCTCACCCGCACGGTCTCACTGGCCTACCGCACCAACACCGCCCGCCGCGCCGCCCTCCTGCTCGTCGTGGACGCGATCCGAACCGCCGCGGCCGAGAAGGGCCTGGGCGCCGACAGCGCCCCACCCGACACGGAACCCGCACCCCCGCCCGTATCCAACGGCAAGGGCCTCCGCCTCGGCTGATCGGCCACTCGCCCGGTCACGGATTCGGGCGTAGGTATCCGTTGTCGACGCGTGCCATGACGGTCTCGGGTTCGAGAGCGTCACGGTCGCCCATCTTCAGTTGCAGCCGGTCGCCGTACCACCGTACGGCGCGCACGAACTCCGCCCCGGCCGCGCCGCCACGCGGGTCAGCCTGCGACGGCGGCTTGCTCCAGGGTGGCGAGGTCGATCTTCTTCATGGACTCGAGGGCCTTGTTGACGCGGTCGGCGCGGGCGGGGTCGGTGGGGTCGGCGAGTTCGTAGTAGCGCTTGGGGGTGATCTGCCAGCTGACGCCGTATTTGTCCTTGAGCCAGCCGCAGGGGCCTTCCTGGCCGCCGTCGGCGGTGAGGGCGTTCCAGTAGTGGTCTACTTCGGCCTGGTCTTCGCAGTCGATCATCAGGGAGATCGCCTCGTTGAACGACCAGTCCATCTTGCCGCCGTTGAGGGCGGTGATCCGCTGGCCGTTGAGTTCGAATTCGACCAGCATGGTGTCGCCCGCCTTGCCGGGGAAGGCGTCACCGTACGGGACGACCGAGGTGATCTTCGAATTCTTGAAGATGGCGGTGTAGTAGCGTGCGGCCTCCTCGCCCTCGTCGTCGAACCAGAGGCAGATACCGATTCCACTCATCGTGACCGTTCCTTACTCGGTGCTCGGGTAGGTGCTGTTATGAGTTCGGACGGGTGGGGAGTCCGAAACTCATCGGTGGGCGGCCCGGTCGACGAGACCGCACCGCGCTATCTCGTGCTCCGGAACCCGGTCGATGCGGTAGGCGGCGTAGTGCGGCGACCGGTGGATATTGCGCAGGAATCGGTCCACGGTGAGCGGGGCGCGAGTGGCGGCCAGCAGGTCGCGGGTCTCGGGGCAGGTCAGGGCGGTGGCGATGCGGGACACCCAGCCGACGGTGACGGCGAGGGCCGCCGACAGCACGGGGGAGACGCGACGTGGTTCGGTTCGCGCGGTGGCGGATTCGAGCGGCAGCATCATGACGGGCAGCAGCAGGCAGAACAGTGGCGGCAGCAGCGTGCGGCCGTGCATGAAGTCGCCGCCGACGCGGATCTGATAGGCGAGCAACAGCATTCCGCTGCCGAGCAGGAGGGTGACCACGGCGGCCGGGGTGCGCAGCCGTGCCCGGTATCGGTGCACGCGTTCGCGTGGTGTGGGTCTCGCGGCGGCACCCGGCTCGGAGCGCCCTGCCCGTGCCACCAGGATCGCAGCCGTGCCCAGCACCACCAGTGGTAGCCACAACCAGTACGGCCCGATCAGATTCCAGAGGTAGTCCAGGCCCTGCCGCCACTTCGCCCCGCCCGCGTCCTTGGCGACGGCCGTGTTCGGGTACGGCAGACCGTAATAGCCCATGCGCCAGATCTGGTAGGACAGTGGCACCGGGCCCGCCGCCACACCGATCAGCGCGCGGGACGCCCACGGCCGCAATCGGATTTCCGGCAGTGGAGCGCAGCAGATCATGAGCAGGGCCAGCGCGCCCACCACCGCCAGCTCCGGCGCACCAGGGGAGCCAGCCCCGCGAGGAAGGACAGCGCGAACAGTGTTGCCGGAGACGGCTTGTCGGCCTGCGACCAGCGAATCATCCACCACCACAGCACGGCCAGCCAGCAGATGACGAGGCTGGACTCCAGGCCGGAGGTGGCGTAATCACGAGCTGGTGGCACCGCGATGTAGACGACGGCACCGGCGGGCAGCAGCAGCCGGGATCCGCTGCCCCACAACCGCGCCGCGCCCAGCATCGCGAACATCATGGCCGTCGCCGACAGGATCAGCGCGAGGCCGAGCACCACATACTCCAGCCGCACCTGCGTCATCCAACCGAAGAACCAGACGAGGAAGGTCCAGGCGGTACTGGTGTTGACCTCGACGCGCTCGCCGGCGTTGAAGACCGGCCCGTTGCCGGCCAGCAGATTGCGGACCGTGCGCGGCACCGTCAGTCCGTCGTCGGCGATCCAGCGCCGCTGCCAGCCGCCGATCACGAAAAGCGCGGTGGTGACGGCAATTCCGTTGATGGTCAGCGTGCGAGACGGTCGAGCCGGGATGCGGGCGGGGCCGCGGTCGCCGCGGTCCACCGCGGGCACGAGGGCGATCGTCACCGGCTACCGCGTGCGGTACGGGAGCCGATCGCACACCCGCCGCGTGGTGACATCCGCCGTGGCAGCTCGCGCATGGATCTCCCCCATCGATACGGGCGAAGGGTATCGCGCGGTCCGCGTCGGATCCCACCCCCGAATCCTGGGGTCTGGCGGACCGCGCCTCGGCCGGTGGTGGCTACACGCGGTGGCGCATAAGCGATGTCGGTGCTGGTCCGGCGGTGGCACCGCTCACCTCGGTGGTTCGCAATGGGTTTCGCCATGCGCGTCGGGGGCTGCGCGGCGGAGTAGGCGGGCGATGAGGGGGACGGTGGCGACCATGATCAGCAGGCGGATGGTTTGCACGCTGGTGATCAGGGGCATGTTGGCGCCCATGCCCTCGCCGGTGGCGAGGACGGCGTTGATGCCGCCCGGGGTGGTGGCGAGGTAGAGGTCGGAGAGTTTCAGGTCGACGCAGCGCGACAGCAGGGAGGCGAGGGCGGTGACGGCGGCGGAGAGGGTGGTGACGGCCAGCAGGATGCCGGGGATCATGCGGGCCATCTCGGTGATGACCGCGCGGGTGAAGCGGGATCCGACCTCGAGGCCGATGAGGATGAACAGCAGTTCGCGCAGCAGGTTGGTGGGGGCGTAGCCGTGGCTGTGGCCCAGTGCGGTGAGCGCGGCCGTGAGCAGCATGGGGCCGATCAGGCTGGGGCTCGGGATGCGCAGTCGCCGGCCCAGGCGGATGCCGATGACGCTGAGCAGCACGGCGGTGCAGAGTCCGGCGATCTGGTCCCCGCGGCCGACGATCATCCAGTGCGGCAGTTCGGCATTGGTGACCCGGCTGGCGAGCCGGACGGTCTGGCCGCCGGTGTCGTCATCACTGAGCAGCGCGGTCACCAGCGGTGCGCTGACCGCGACCAGCATGACGCGCAGGTACTGCATGAACGCCACCTGTCGGGGATCGGCGTCGAGTTCGTCGGCGCAGGACACCACCGCGGCCGACCCGCCCGCGAGCAGGCCCAGGACGGCGGTGGGCAGCGCGACCCTGGTGCAGCGCGCGAAGAGCAGCGCGACCAGCACGCTCACCAGCAGGGTGGCCGCGGTGACGCCCAGCACCGGCAGCATGGCGGTGCCGATGGCCGACAGCAGCGGCAGTTCCAGATAGCTGCCCATGAGCACGCCCATCAGTGCCTGCACGCCGACGAACACCTGCCGGGGCAGCGGTCGGGGCAGTCGCCCGGTGAGCGCCAGTCCCGCGCCCGCGGTCAGTCCGAGGACCATCTGGGCGGCCGGGAAGCTCACCCGCTCCAGTAGTTCGGCGAGGGCGAGCAGCACCGCCAGCAGTGCCGCCCAGGCGATGGCGTGACCGTGTACGCGGAGGACCGTGTCGAATTTACCGGTGAATTTCATAGCGGAATCCGCCCAACCTGTTCCCAGGTAATAGCGGTGATACTGTTCGCGTCGTTGGAAACCGTTCACCCGCTGTTTGTTCGGAGGTCGGCTTATTTCGCCGAGTACGCGGAAACGGTACTACCGAACAGGAGTTTCTGTCCAAGTGGAATGGCTTGAACCCGAGTTGTTCGCATTTAATCTCGTTGCGAACGAATTAAACGCCCGAATTGTCGAATTGGGTGAATGAATCGAAATCGACCCAATAAAAGTAGCTGAATATTAGCCGATGGGGAAGCTTGTCGGCTGCGCGGCGGGTCCGATCCGGTCCCGTGCGGATGTTTCCGACGGATGACACCCGTGAATCGCCTCTTGTAGAACTCTACGAACTGCCGGTCCGTGACCGCCGTGGTCTTCGGTCTTCCATCTCTAGCTGATCGCAGGCGGTGTGCTGTGTACTCCACGGAAGAGTTTGCAACAGCGAGGAGTAACCGTGACCGCACAGATCCGAGAGCAGAACATCCAGGAGCTGGAACGCGCCTGGATGGACGAGGCGATCCGGTTGGCCACCAGTAGCGTGGCGAACGGTGGCGGTCCGTTCGGTGCGCTGATCGCCAAGGATGGCGAGGTGGTCGCCATCGGGCACAACCAGGTCACCTCGACGCTGGATCCGACGGCACACGGCGAGGTGACCGCCATGCGGGCGGCGTGCCGGGAGCTGGGAACCTTCTCGCTGGAGGGCTGCGTACTGGTCACCTCGTGTGAGCCGTGCCCGATGTGTCTGTCGTCGGCGCTGTGGGCCAGGGTCGACCGGATCGTCTACTCCGCCGATCGGCACGATGCGGCGCTGGCCGGATTCGACGATCGCAAGTTCTACGATCTGTTCGAGAAGAAGCCGGAGTCGATGTGGCCGACCCGGATCGAGCAGTTGGATCTGCCGAATCGGACGGCTCCCTTCGACGCGTGGCTGGCCAAGGCCGACCGGATCGATTACTGATC
>NZ_JASCXP010000105.1:0-18596 GCF_030010695.1 Nocardia sp. CC201C | reverse complement strand
GGGCGGGCGCGCGCCGCGCGGTATCGTCGCGGGGGCGCGCGGCGGCAGCACGTCACCGGCGGACGCGATCATCCGCAGTCCGGCGAGCGCATCCGGTATCCGTTCGGCCAGCAGGTCGAACAGCCCGGCCGGCAGCATGATCGAGGTGACCGCGCCCGCGCGCAGGATCTCGGTGTAGTCGTGCACGTCGAGGACGCCGGGGCGGGCGATGACCGTCGTCCGGCCGGTGAGCAGCGGCAGCCACAGCTCCCAGACCACCATGTCCCAGTTGTGCGGCAGGTGCATGAGCATGCGCCGGTGCCCGTCGTCGCGGCCGATCCGGTCGCGGGCGCGGGCCACGATATTGCGATGGGTGACCTCGACGCCCTTGGACGCACCGGTCGAGCCGGAGGTGAACATGAGGGTGGCGACGGCATCGGCCGGTACGTCCACGCCGAGGTTGCTGTCATCGAATTCCGCTGCCACGCCATCGAGTTCGTGTAGCACCAGCTCGGTTTCGGTGAAGGCCAGCAGCTGTCGCACCCGCGCGGGCGGATAGCGGTCGCTGATCGGCACGCACAGTGCGCCCAGTTTGGCGATGGCGAGGAAGGTAACCACCAGGTCGACCGACCGCGGCAGCGCCAGACCGATCGGCACACCGGGGCCCGCGCCGCGGGTGCGCAGCCACCGGGCTACCCGGTTGGCGCGCGCATTCAGCTCGGCGTAGGTGACTTCCGTTCCGTCGTACCAGAGCGCGATGTCGTGGGCGTGCTCCCGTACCGTCGTCTCGAAACACCGACCGAGGCCAGCGTTCTCGACATCGGTGTCCGCGCCGCGTCCGGCGGCCAGCAGTGCGGCGCGGCGGGCGGGCGGCAGCAGTTCGAGCCGACCGACCGGGGACGGGTGCGGCGTGGTCAGCGCCGCCGCGGCGGTGCGGATGCGCGCCCACAGCTCGTCGATATCGGCGAGGGCGTCGATGCGGTCCAGATGCGCGCCGATGCGGAAGTCCAGGTCCTCGGCTCCGGGCACCACGACCACGGTGAGCGGAAAGTGCGTGCCGCCGATGACATCCACCGAGGTGACCCGCACGTCGGCGTCCGAGCCGTCGAGCAGCGGGGTGTCGAACAGCGCGGTGTCGAGCGGGAAGTTCTCGAAGACGAGCGAGGTGTCGAACAGATCGCTCACCCCGGCCGCCGCCATGATGTCGGGCAGTCCGAGATGGTCGTGGTCCATCAGCGCCACCCGGTCGCGCTGTATCCGGGACGCCAGTTCGAGCGGCGTCCACGCGGGATGGCGGCGCACCCGCAGCGGCACGGTGTTCATGAGCAGTCCGACGGTGTCGTGCAGATCGCCGGTGTCGCGGCCGGAGACGGTGATGCCGAAGACGACGTCGTCGGTGCCGGTGAGATCGGCCAGCACCAGCGCCCACAGGGCCTGGATCATCGTGTTGAGGGTCAGGCCGTGCGCGGCGGCCCGTTCGCGCAGCGCGGTGACGACGGGGGCGGGCAGGGTGAACCGATGTTCGGCGGGTCGCCGCCACCGTCCCAGGTCGGCGCGGGCGACCTTGCCGGGTTCGGCACCGCGCAGCGCCCGCGCCCAGGCCGCGCGGGCCCGCTCGCGGTCCAGGGTGGCGGACTGGTCGAGAAATGCGGCGAAGGCCGGGGCGGCGGGCAATCCGTGCCCGTGATAGCTCAGCAGCAGTTCGCGCAGCAGGATGCCCAGCGACCAGCCGTCGAGCAGCGCGTGGTGGTGGGTGATCAGGAGGGTGGCCGACCGGGGGCCGGTGCGCACCAGGGTGGCGCGCAGCGGTGGGGCCGCGAGCGGATCCATGCGAGCGTCCTCGGCCAGTGCCACGCGCACCGCGCCGTCCCATTCGGTGGCCTGGTGGTCGACCATCGGGCGGTCGGCGGACGCGCGGTCGCCAAGATCTACTACGCGCCAGGGCAATTCCAGATCGGTGCGGATCTCGTAGCGCGGACTCTCGCCGTCGATGACGAAACGTCCCAGCAGGTGCGGATGCCGGCCGAGCACCATGCGCAGTGCCTCGGCCAGCCGTTGCGCGTCGATTCGACCATCCAGCGTCACTACGGCCTGGACGAGATAGGGATCCTCACCCTCCCCCGCCTGGAGCAGCGAGTGGAACAGCAACCCGGCCTGCAAGGGCGTGGTCGGCAGCAGGGTGCTGCCGTCCGGCGGGGCGGGGGCGGGGCGGGTGAGGCTGGGTGGGAGTGCCCCGGCGCTGCCAGCCAGTGCGCGAATGTGCTGCTGTTCGAACACATCCCGCGGCGTCAGAGCGAATCCGGCCGCGCGAGCGCGGTCCGCCAACCGGATGGCGAGAATGCTGTCACCGCCGATGGCGAAGAACCCGTCCTCGACCCCGAAACCGTCGTACCCGAGGACCTCCGCGAAGACCGCGTGCAACCGCGCCTCGGCGTCGGTGCGCGGCCGGGCGTCGGCCGTGCTCCCGCCGGTCGCGAGCGCGCGCAGTCGGCGTTCGTCGACCTTGCCGTTGGGGGTCGTCGGAATGGCGTCGACGGTCACGGTCGTGGCGGGTACCGCGTGGGCGGGCAGACGTTCGGCGAGACCCGCACGAATCGCGCCCGTATCGATGCCGTCCCCGGCGACGAAGGCCGCCAGCCGCCGGTCCCCGGGCCGGTGTGCCACGGTCAGCACCACCGCCGCCCGCACGGCCGGGAGCGCGCACAGCGCGGCCTCGATCTCGCCGGGCTCGATGCGGAAGCCACGGATCTTGACCTGCCGGTCGGCCCGCCCGAGGTAGTCGAGCGTCCCGGCCTCGGTCCATCGCGCGATATCGCCGCTGCGGTACATGACCGTGCCGGGTGCGCCGAACCGGTCGGCGACGAATCGCGCCGCGGTGACGCCCGGCCGACGCAGGTATCCGGCGGCGACACCCGGACCCGCCACGTAGAGCTCCCCGGGCACCCCCGGCGGGCACGGGCGCAGGGCGGCATCGAGCACGTACACCGCCAGATCGGCCAGGGGCGTGCCGATGTCGCCCGCCGCGGCGGCGTCGGCCAGTTCGGTTCCGGTGGTGAACACCGTGGTCTCGGTGATGCCGTACATATTGACCAGCCGCGGCCGCCGCGGATCGTGCCGCGACCACCACTCGGCCAGCCGCCACGGCTCCACCGGCTCCCCGCCGAAGATGATGTGACGCAGGGCGAGCCGATCGCCGTCGACCGGTCGGTCCGCCTCGGCGTCGACCAGCATGCCGAATGCGGACGGCGTCTGATTGAGCACCGTAACCCTCTGTGCCACCAGCAGATCCAGGAAATCGCGCGGTGAGCGCGCCATCTCGGCGTCGACCACGACGAGCTTGCCGCCGTGCGCCAGCGCACCCCACATCTCCCAGACCGAGAAGTCGAATGCGGTGGAGTGGAACAGGGTCCAGACATCATCCGCGCCGAAGTCGAACCACGATCGGGTCGCGGTGAGCAGCCGGACCACGTTCGCGTGCGTGACCACCACGCCCTTCGGCGTTCCGGTGGTTCCGGAGGTGTGGATGACATAGGCCGGGTGCGCCGGTCCGGGTCGCCGCGGCTGCCGGGGCGCGACCTGGGGCGGGTCGCCGATCCGCAGTACGTGCCGCGCCGCAGTGGATTCCGGGAGCACCACCTCCGCCCCGGCGATGACGAGCGCCGGGGCCGCATCGTCGATGATGGTGCGCACCCGCCGCTCCGGATAGGCCGGATCCAGCGGCACATATCCCGCGCCGGTCTTCAGCACCGCCAGGATCGCCACCACGAGATCGACCGAACGCGGCAGCGCGAGACCCACGAAATGCCCCGGGCCGACGTCGTATCCGGCGAGAACGCGGGCCAGCCGCTGTGCGCGCAGATCGAGTTCGCGATAGGTGAGCGCGGTATCGCCGTGCACCACGGCGGGTGCGGAGGCGTGCGCGACCGCCGTGCGCTCGAACAGATCGACCAGGGTGTCCGACGGTGCAACGGTGACGGCGGGTCCGGCCGGATCGGGCACGGTCCGCAGTCGGGCCAGCGGACGGTCCCGCGGCGCGGCGGCGAGGGCGGCGAGGGTTTCGGTCAGCCGCCGGTGGTGTGCGGTCAGGTCGTCGTCGGAGTAGCGCAGGGTATTCGACTCGAGCACCACCGACAGCGTCGGATCACCGTTGTCGTAGAGGCTGATGTTC
The DNA here is from genome assembly GCF_030010695.1 of Nocardia sp. CC201C. Taxonomy (NCBI): domain Bacteria; kingdom Bacillati; phylum Actinomycetota; class Actinomycetes; order Mycobacteriales; family Nocardiaceae; genus Nocardia; species Nocardia sp. CC201C. The sequence goes on along the minus strand of NZ_JASCXP010000105.1, from coordinate 14,449 downwards.
AGATTGTCGGAGCGCCCGGCGGCGAGATGGCGCAGGGTGGCCGGTTCGGAGCCGAAGCGCAGATCCTTCTGCATGGGCATCACATTGACGGTGGGGCCGATGACGCCGCCGCCGAGCCCGCTCGCGCCCAGCTCCGCGAGCATCTCACCGTACTGGAAACGCTGGTGGCGCAGGATGATCAGCGATTCCGCGCGCACGGCCGCGAGTAGATCGCCGACCGTGGCGGCCGGGTCGACCGTGATCCGCAGCGGGAGCACATTGGCGGTCATGCCGAGCGCGTGCCGGGAACGCTTGGCGGGGACGGCCAGACCGAGGGTGACCGTGCGGACCCCCGAATCAGCGTGCAGCAGTAAAGCGATGGCCGCGAAGGCCCAGACCGGCCACGGTGTTCCGGAGGATTCCGCGCGGGCGCGCAGCGCTTTCCACTCGGACTCGCCCAGCACACCGTCACGGCGGAGGAATCGCGCGCCATCGGTGATCGGCGGCGAACCGCCGAACTGCGGTGCGTCATAGGGTTCGTCGGTCGCGAGCCGATCCGCCCAGAACTCTCGGTCGGCCGTGAACCGCGCGGAGGCGCGGAATCGCTCGTCCTCGGCGATCAGGTCGGCCACCCGGTCGAACACCGATTCCGCCACCCGATGCCCGCGCAGCAGCGCGGTGTAGGTGTCGGCCACGCGGCGAATGAAGGCGGCCGAGGACGCGCCGTCGAGGATCAGGTGGTGGGATCGGATGAACCACAGCGTGCCCGCCGCGCCGAGGTCGAGCAGGTGATGTTCGAACAGCGGCGTACGGCTCAGGTCGAAGGGCCGGTCCAGGGCCGCGTCCATATGGCGCGCCGCCGCATCGTGCGGATCGGCGGCGGCACGAAAGCTGGTGCGGTGCAACGGCCAGTCGGGCAGCTCCTCGACCACTTGCACAGCGGTGCCGTCGGTGGTGGTCTCGAAGCGCACCCGCAGGGTTTCGGCTCCGGCGACGACGATCCGCAACGCTCGCTCGAACACCGAGTCGTCGATCGCGCCGTGTATGTGCACGTAGCCGCCGACGATCAGGCGTCGGCCGGTGTCGTCGAGTTGCTGTGCGACCCAGACCTGTTGCTGTGCGCGCGTGAGCGGAAAGCGGGCGGTCACACCAGCTCCTCGATCGTCAGGTGCGGGTCGCTGGCGATGGTGGTGAGCAGTCGCCGCATAGCGGCACCGATCTCGACGATCTTCGCCAGATCGAAGACGTCGCACAGATAGCCTATTCGGACGCGCAGTTCACTTCCCGGTTCCACGGTGACGGTCAGCGGATAGTGGGCGGCGTCGGTGACTTCCAGTCGCGCACCGGTCACGCCATCGACGGCGGCGGCCGCTGCGCTGAGCTGTTCGGTGTCCACCGGATAGGACTCGAAGGCGAGAACGGTATCGAACAGCGGGTCGCGGAACCCGGCGGCGGTGTGGATCTCGGTGAGGCCCAGCTGATGATGCTCGATCAGCTCCGCCTGCTCGGCCTGCACCGCCCGCAATAGATCCGCCACGGACGTGCCCGCCACGACGCGCACCCGTACCGGCACGGTGTTGATACACAGTCCGACAATCGATTCCACGCCGGGCACCGTGGCCGGGCGGCCCGAGACTGTAGCACCGAACACCACGTCGTCGCGTCCGAGTGCGCGCCCCAGCTGAATCGCCCAGGTCACTTGCAGCACGGTGTTGACGGTGACCCCGAGTTCCGCGGCGGTGACGCCGAGTGCGGTGGTGGTCGCCGCATCGAGGGACCACCGGTGATCCGCCGTCGTGACCGCGCTGTCGTGGCTCCGGATCCCCGGGGCGACCAACGTCGGCGCGCGCACGCCATCCAGCGCCCGTCGCCAGGCTCGCGTGGCGACGACCGTATCTCGCCCGTGGTTCCAGGCGAGGTAGTCGCGGAAAGTGCCCAGCGGGGCAGGCAGCGACTCGTCGGTGGCGTAGAGCGCCAGCAGATCACGCAGCACCAGTGGGACGGACCAGCCGTCGAGCAGGATGTGGTGATACGTCACCACCAGAACGTGCTCCGCGTCGGCGACGCGGGCCAGCGTGAAGCGCAGCAGCGGCGGGTGGGCCGGATCGAATCGGCGCGCCCGCTCCCGCGCGGCCAGCTCCGCCAGGTCGTGCTCCGTCTGCAGGGCCACGTCCCGCCAGGGCAGTTCGACCATCTCGGGCACCACTTGCCGGGGCGTGCCGGCGGTGTCGAAAACGAAGGCCGCGCGCAGGTTCGGGTACCGCTCGAGAATGCGCTGCCCGGCCTGCCGTAACCGGTCGCGGTCGATCGGCCCGCTCAGTCGCACGACCGTCTGCACGTTGTAGACGTCGGCGATATCGGTGTCTCCCGGCGCCGCGACGGTGGCGTGGAAGAGCAGACCGGATTGCAGCGGCGCGAGCGGCCACACCTCGGTGAGGCTCCCGTAGTCCCGCTCCCAGCCGAGGATGTCGTCATGGCGCACCCGCACCAGCGGGAAATCCGACGGGGTGTGCCCGCCGGCGTCCGCGGCGCGCGTGTGCGTCGCGATCGCGTCGAGCGCGGTCACCCACAGTCGGGCCAGTTCCGACACCTCCGCTTCATCGAGAAGTGTGCTGGGGTAGGCGAATCCCGCGTGCAGGGCGGCGCCCGCCACGATCGCGTTCACTTCGAGCGCGGCCGCCGCGGGCAGATCCGGGTCGGGACGGGCGTCCGGTGTCGCGAACACCCCACCGTCCCGGTCCTCGACGCGGCCGAGGTAGTTGAAGGCGACCTGCCCCGGCATGGCGTCCGGAAGCTGTTCGCCCGTATCGGGATTGAGGTAGCGGAGCAGACCGTAGCCGATCCCGTGCTCGGAAACGGCGCGCAGTTGCTCCTTGATCGTCTTGAGCGCCGTCCCGGTCGCGGCGGTCCCGGCCAGCGCCGCGTCGATGTCGAGCTCGCCGAGGTCGAGACGCACCGGGTAGAGGGAGGTGAACCAGCCGACCGTGCGGGACAGGTCCGCACCCGGCGCGAGCTGCTCCGCGCGTCCATGACCTTCCAGCCGCAGCAGCGACACCGGGGCGTCCGTGCCCCGTCCGGCTCGCCATGCCGCGAGGGCGACGGCCAGCGCGGCGATCAGGATTTCGTCGACCCCGGCATGGAAACGCGCGGTAGCGGTGCGCACCAGCGCCGCGGTGACCGTGTCGTCCACGGTGATGTCCACGGTCGCGAGGCGATCGGCGGTGTCGATGACGGGGTCGAGCGGCCGCACGGTCAGCGGCGGTTCGACCGTCGCGCAGACCCGCCGCCAGTGGGCGAGTTCGGCGATCCGGTCGGGTGCGTGCGCGGCGTCGAGCAGTGCGTGTGCCCAGCGGCGCATGGACGTGCCGACCGGCTCCAGCCGCGGCACGACCCCCTGGGCGGCGGCCGCCAGCGCGGTGAACAGGTCGGGCAGCAGGATCCGCCAGGAGACGCCGTCCACGGCGAGGTGGTGCGCGCAGATGATCAACCGGTCCGGTCCGCTCCCCTGTTCCGGGGTGAGGTGGACGAACTGCACCATCACCCCGGCCGCGGGGTCGAGCCGGTCCAGCGCGGCGTCGACGGCCGTGGCGGTCAGCGTGCGCACGGCCTCCGAGTCGGCGGCGTCCACGGTGATGTGCCGCACCGACTCCGCGGCCGCGAGCGCGCCCACCGGTTCGGTCCGGAAGCGCCATTCACCGGACTCGTCGCGGAACAGCCTGGCGCGCAACATATCGTGGCGGTCGATGAGCGCCGTGGCGGCGGCGACCACATCGTCGTGACCGGTGCGCGCGGGCAGTTCGACGGTCAGTGTCTGGTTGACCCGGCGGAAGCCGCCGCCGCGTTCGGTCAGCCACCGCACGACGGGCGTGAGCGGGATGTCACCGACACCGCCGCCCGGAAGTTCCGGCAACGCGTTCGGCACGTCGGCGTCGCTGCCCAGCAGCCTTGCGACAGCAGCGATCCCGGCGACCGTGCGGTTCTCGAAGATCTCGCGCGGGGTGACGTGCAGGCCGCGGGCGCGCGCCCGGGCGGCGAGTTGGATGGAGATGATGCTGTCGCCCCCGAGCGCGAAGAACGAGTCGTCCACGCCCGGCCGGTCGACGCCGAGCACTTCGACGAAGAGGTCGGCCACCAGATGTTCGACCGGGGTGCGCGGAGTGCGGTCCGAGCGCGGGGCCGGGACCGGATCGGGAAGCGCCGACAGATCCAGTTTGCCGTTGCCGGTCAGTGGGATCGCGTCGACCGGCACGATGGCAGCCGGTCGCAAGTACACCGGAAGGCGCTCCGCGAGGTGGGCTTCCAGTACCTCCACGATGGGCGTGGCTGTCGAAGCGGGCACCACGTAGGCGATCAACCCAGCGGCCCCGGAAGGAGCGGTGCGGACCACGGCGACCGCTCGCGACACCGACTCGTGTTCCAGCAGTACGGCTTCGACCTCACCCGGCTCGATGCGATAGCCGCGAATCTTCACCTGGTGATCGGCGCGGCCGAGGTATTCGAGCTGTCCGTCGGCATTCCAGCGCGCCAGATCGCCGGTGCGATACAGGCGAGCGCCGGGCGCACCGATCGGATCGGCCACGTAACGTTCGGCGGTGGTCGCCGGGCGAGCATGGTAGCCACGGGCGAGTTGGACGCCGGTCAGATAGAGCTCACCCCGGACACCGACCGGAGTCGGTCGCAGCCGGGAATCCAGCACGCGCACGGTCATTCCCGGCAGACCACGGCCGATCACACTGGCCCGCATCGACTCGGCGTGTGCCCGCCCCACCGCGAAGTGGGTGGCGTGCACGGTCGCCTCGGTGATGCCGTACAGATTCGAAATCCGGGTTTCCCCGGCCGGATCGGTGTCGTACCACGCCAGCAGCCGTCGCGGGTCCACCGCTTCGCCACCGAGCACGATCTGCCGCAGCGCCGGTGCGGCGGTGCGACCGAAGCCGGAGTCCAGCAGTGCTGAGAAGGCCGACGGGGTCTGGCTCAGCACCGTGACGCGCTCACGGGCAAGCAGTTCGGCGAACTCGCCGGGCGACCGTGTCAGTCCGTCCTCCACGACGACGAGCGTGCCGCCGCCGGACAGCGCGCCCCACAGCTCCCACACCGAGAAGTCGAAGGTGTGCGAGTGGAACATGGTCCACACATCGGTGTGATCGGCGTCGACCAGGGTTCGGGCGGCGGTGAGCATGCCGACCACATTGCGATGGGTGACGCACACCCCCTTCGGGCGGCCGGTGGAGCCCGAGGTGTAGAGCACGTAGGCGGTATCGTCCGGCCGTGGCGGCAGCGGAACGCGATCGGCCGCCGCCGTCGTCTCTCCGTTTCGTGCCCACCCACCTACCCGGTCGCGCCCGGCAGCTGCCGAGCCGTCGTGGGCTCCCGCGCCGGCGGAATCCTGCGCGGCGGCTATTTCTCCGGCCCCGTCGAGAACCACCTGCGGCAGCCCGTGCGCGGGCAGCGCGGCGTGATCGGCCACGGAGGTGACAACGCAGACCAGATCTGTTTCGGCGAGTACGAATGCCAGGCGTCGCGTCGGATCGCCCGGATCCAGCGGTACGTATCCCGCCCCGGATTCGAGCACGCCGAGCAGCGCCACGATCAGTTCGACGGAGCGTGAGACACCGACGGCCACCAGCGATCCGGCTCCGACGCCGCGGACGGCGAGGGCCCGCGACAGCGCCGCGACGGCCGCACCGAGGGTGCGGTAGGTCAGGGTGCGGTCCCCGCAGCGCACCGCGACGGCGTCGCCGCGCGCGGCAACCTGGGCGCGAAAGAGGTCGACCAGGGTCGCTTCCGGCAGCCGCACGGCCGGACGCTGCCAGTCCCGCAGCACGCGAAGCCGCTCCGCCTCGTCGAGCACCTCGATGTCGGACACCGCGGTCGCCGGATTCGCGGCGAGCGCCTCCAGTACCCGGGCGAACCGCTCACCCAGACGCACCACGGTGGCCTCGTCGATCTGATCCGGCCGCCAGCCGGTGAGCAGGTGCAGCCGGTCGGTCTGCCGAACGGTCAGCGTGAGCGGGTAGTGCGTTGCCTCCCGGGAGCGCACCCCGGTGATGGCGAGGTCGGCGTAGGCGAGGGCGTCCGCGCGCAGCCGTGCCGCGTCGACCGGATAGGACTCGACGACCACGAGGGTGTCGAACAGTCCGGTCTCGCCGAAGCCGGTCTGTACGCCGATCTCGGGCAGGCCCAGGTGATGGTGCGCCGTGAGCCCGAACTGTTCCCGCTGCACGCGGCGCAGCAGTGCGCCCACGGACTCCCCCGGCAGCAGACGAATCCGCACCGGGATCGTATTGATGAACAGCCCCACCATGTTCTCGACGCCCGCGAGTTCGGCTGGACGACCCGAGACCGTGGTGCCGAAAACGATGTCGGTGCGATCGACGGTGCGCGACAACAGAATCGCCCACGCTGCCTGGACGACGGTGTTGACGGTCACCTCGAGCTCGGATGCCAGGCGGTGCACCGCACGGGTCCGGTCCTCGTCGAGGTCGAACGCCCGCTCCCGGGGCAGGGCCGCGGGGGCTGGCGCGATGGCGTCACCCGTGAGCAGTGTCGGCTCCGCGAGCTCCGCCAGCGCCCGCGCCCATGCCTGGCGGGAGGCCGAGTCGTCCTGTCGGGAGCGCCATTCCACATAATGGCGGTACGGGCGCGGCGATTCGAGCTCGAAACCGGCGTAACCGGCCATGATCTCACGCAGCAGCAGCGGAATGGACCAGCCGTCGAGCAACAGATGATGGCAGGTCACCGCGAATTCGGTGCGGCCGTCCGCGAGGCGGAGGAGCAGGAAGCGCAGCAGCGGCGGCGCGGTGAGATCGAACGGTGTGGTGCGGTCGGCGTCGAGCAGGCGGTCGTAGTCCTCGGCCGCCACCGTCAGGTCCACCTCATGCCACGGCAGGACCGCATCGCCGGTGACGATCTGGACCGGCGCGCCGTCGCTGGCGACCTCGAACGCGGTGCGCAGGTTGGCGTGTCGATCCAGCACCGCCGCGGCCGCGGAACGCAGCCGCGCCGCGTCCACCGCTCCCTCCAGGCTCAGCACCAGCTGCACCGTGTACACATCCACCATGCCCGGATCGAACAGGGCGTGGAACATCATGCCCGCCTGCAATGGCGTGACCGGCCATACCTCCCGCAGTGTCGGGTACCGCGCTTCCCAGGTATCGATATCGCCCTGGGAGAGGGCTGTCAGCGGGAAATCGGACGGGGTGTATCCGCCGCGGGTCCGCGGGTCCCGCGCATGCCGGGCCACGGCGGCGAGCGCCGCCCGCCAGAGCTCGACCAGTTCCGCACCGTCGTCGTCACCGAAAATGCCGCGCGCGTAACCGAAGCTGGTCACCAAACGGTTGCCGAGAACGATGGAGTCCACCTCCACCGCTCCCAGCGCGCCGCGGCGGGAGTCGGGCCGGATGATCAGCCTGCCGAATTCGGTGGACGGCAGGAAGCCGATTCCGGCCAGCTCGGCGGGAATGTCGAGCCCGGTGATGTGCCCGAAGTAGTTGAACGAGATCTGGCCGGGCTCGCCCGACGGCAGCGCGGCGGCGGTGTCCGGGTTGAGGTGGCGGAGCAGACCGAAGCCGAAACCGTTGTGCGGCAAGGCCCGCAGCTGTTCCTTGACGGCTTTGAGGGCGTGTCCCATGGCGGGTCCACCCGCGAAGGCGTCGTCGAGATCCACGCCGCTCAGGTCCAGTCGGGCCGGGACGATGGAGGTGAACCAGCCGACGGTGCGGGACAGTTCCGTCCCGGGTACCGCGTCCTGTTCGCGGCCGTGGCCCTCCAACCGCAGCAGTACCGTGCGTTCGTCCGCATCGCGCCGGGCGCGCCAGCGTGTCACCGCCAGCGCGAGCGCCGTCAGCAGGGCGTCGGCGACCCGGGCCCGGTAGCGGTCGGGGATGGCGGTGAGCAGGGCCTCGGTATCGGCCTCGTCGAGTTCGACACTGGTGTGCGCCACCTCGGTGGCCATATCGAGGTGTGGGTCGAAGGGCCGGTCGCCGAACGATGGATCCGGGCCGGTCACGATCTCGCGCCAGCGCGGCAGTTCGGCGGTCACCGATTCGCTGTGCGCGGTGTCGACCAGCGCGTGCGCCCAGCGACGCATGGACGTACCCACCGCGGGCAGCCGAGGCGTGGTGCCCGCGGCGACGGCCGCCCAGGCGGCGATGAAATCGGGCAGCAGGATGCGCCAGGAGACGCCGTCGACGGCGATATGGTGCGCGGCGATGATGAGCAGGCCGGGGGCGGTCGCCGAATCCGGTGTCAGCCAGACGAATCGCAGCACCTCGCCGGCGGACGGGTCGATGCGGTCGACGGCCCGATTCACCTCGGCCGTGGCCAGGGCCAGCAGGTCGTCGTGTCCGAGATCGGCGGCGTGCTCCACCCGGTGGATTCGGGAGTCCACGTCGACGCTGCCGGGTGGGGTCACCAGGACACGCCAGTCGCCGGAGTCGTCGCGGTAGAGACGCGAGCGCAGCATGTCGTGGTGGTCGACCACCGCCGTGATGGTGGACACCAGTGCGGCGCGGTCGATTCCGGCGGGCAGTTCGAGGGTCATGGACTGGCAGAAGCGGTCGAAGGTACCGCCGCGCTCGACCAGGAACCGGATGACCGGCGTGAGCGGCAGTTCTCCGACACCACCGCCAGGCAGCTCGGCGAGCGGTGGAACCTCCTCCACGCCAGCGGTTTCGGCGATGGCCGCCAGCCGGGCGACGGTGCGGTGTTCGTACACCTGCTGCGCGGTGACGGCGACGCCGCGGGCCCGTGCCCGGGAGACCAGCAGAATGGACATGATGCTGTCGCCGCCGAGCGCGAAGAAGGATTCGTCGACGCCGACGCCGTCGCGGCCGAGCACCTCGGCATAGGCTGCGGCCAGGGCGGTTTCGGTCTCCGTGCGCGGAGCGCGGAAGGGCACCGGCTCGACGTCGGGGACGGGCAGCGCCGTGCGGTCCACCTTGCCGGAACGGTTCACCGGGAACTCGGCGAGCCCGATGATCGTCGCGGGCACCAGGTGCCGGGGCAGCAGGTCGCGCAATCGCTGGTCCAGGGCGGCGGTGTCGATGCGGTGACCGGCGGCCGGGGTGACATAGGCGACCAGTCGGCCACCGGAATCGCCGCCGTGCGCGACCGCGACCGCCTGTGCCACGGATTCCTGTGCGGTGAGCGCTGCTTCGAGTTCACCGAGTTCGATGCGGATACCGCGCAACTTCACCTGGAAGTCGGCGCGGCCGAGGTATTCCAGCTCACCGCGTCCGGTCGAGCGCACGATATCGCCGGTGCGGTACAGGCGCTGGCCGGGACCGCCGAAGGGGTCGGCGACGAAACGAGCCGCGGTGAGCGCGGCGCGGCGCACATAGCCGCGGGCGAGGGTCGCGCCGCCGAGGTACAGCTCGCCCGGTAGGCCGGTCGGCACGGGGCGCAGGCAGGCGTCGAGCACGTGGGCGCGGACGCCCCACGCGGGTGCGCCGATCGGCACCGCGGCGGTGGCGTGCTCGCCGACGGCATGCCGAGTGACGGCGATGGTCGCCTCGGTCGGGCCGTAGAGATTGTCGACGTGCGCGCCCGGTGCGACGGTGGGCAGGGTGGCGGCGAGGGCGGGGGTGAGCGCCTCACCGGCGAGCAGCACCCGGCGCACGCTCGGTGCCAGCGGTGCGGGCACGGCGCGCCGGTGCGCGGTGAGCGTGGACGGTGTGAACTGCACCGTGGTGACGTCGTATTCGGTGATGGTGCGGGCCAATTCGGCCGGGTCGCCGTACCCGCCGGAACCTTCGATCACCAGTCGCGCCCCGGTGGTGAACGGCCACAGCACTTCCCAGGCCGAGACGTCGAAGGTCAACGCGGTCTTGCGCACCACCGCGTCGGTATCGTCCAGCGGATGCAGTCGCCGCATCCAGGCGAGGTGGGTACGGACGGCGGCATGGGTGACGCCCACGCCCTTGGGTTCGCCGGTGGAGCCGGAGGTGAACAGCACGTAGGCGAGGTGGTCTGGACGCAGCGGGGCGATGCGGTCGGCATCGGTAATGGTGGTGTCCGATTCGCCCGCGAGGTCGAGTTCGTCGATGTGGATGACGCGGACACCGGCCGGGGCCTCGAATCCGGCCGCCCGCGTGGTGAGTACGCAGATCGGGCGCGCGATGTCGAGGGTGCGGGCGTGCCGGGCACGCGGGTGTTCCGGATCGAGCGGCAGATACGCGGCACCCGTCGCCACCACCGCGTGGACCGCGAGGATCTGTTCCTGCGAGGGGCCGATGGCGATGCCCACCAACTGTTCCGGCCCGGCTCCCAGGGTGATCAGCCTGCGCGCCAGTCGATTCGAGTCGTGGTGCAGCTGCGCGTAGGTCATGCGGGTGTCGGACCCGACGAGCGCGATCGCCTCCGGTGAGCGGGTCGCCTGCGCGGCGAAGAGATCGGCGAGAGTGGCGGGGGTCGCGCTCTCGGCCGAGGGCCCGTCGCCGATGAGGTGGTCGATCTCGTCCGGCGCGGCGATATCCACCCGCGCGATGGGTGTGTGCGGCGCGTGGGCCAGCCGCCCCAGCAGCCGGCCGAAGCGGTCTCGGTGGGAGCGCGGTGCGCCGGGAACGGCGATCCGCCAACCGCCTTCCGCCCGATCGTCCACGCATACGATGAAGGCGTGCCCGCTCCCGGACCACGCCGAAATCCGTACCGCCTCGATGCCGTCGGCAGCGGAGCCGCCCAGCATGCGCACGGCCAGCGGCCACCGCCCGTGCACCGGCGCATCCGGCCACGGCTCGTCGATATCCGGGAGATAGCGGTGTCTGCGCGCCTTGCGCAGCTCCCGCCCCACCAGTCGGGCAATGGCATCGAACCCGGCCCCCGGCGGCACCGGAATACGCAGCGGCACAGCGGTATCCCCGTTGTCCAGTGCGACGACGACGGAATCCGCCATGGCGAGCCGAGTCCCGTACACCGCCAGCGCGGCCAGCACCACCGCCGGTGTGCCGCCCCCACAGGCACGCGCCAGCCTGGCGAGTTCCCGCGCCCCATCCACGGCCACCCACAGCGGCGCGGCCGAATCGCCGAGCGTAGCCCTATCGAGCGTCGTAGTCGTGGAACCACTGTCCGCCGCGGCGCGCGGATTCGGCGCTGCGATGCGACCGGCCTCCTCCCCCGTGGGCTGGCGCACGGTGACATCGACTGTCGTCGTGTGAGATGTTCCGGGTGGCGATGGCCGTGTGGTCGCCCGGGACGCGGCGGAGTGGTTCGCGGGCATCGCGTCATCCGCCGTCGCGGGCGGTGGCGCGGGGAGAGGTTCGGGGCGGGCGGCGGTGGCGAGGGCGTGTTCCCAGTACTCGCGGTCGGCGGCCCACGCGCCGGATTCGCGGTATCGGCGTTCGTCTTCCCAGCGGTCGGCGGACGCGCCGAACGGCGGGGTGGGCTCGGCGGTCGCACCGCTCAGGTCAGCGATAGTCATGGAATCCTTGTCCGGTCTTGCGGCCGAAATGTCCGGCGGTGACGAGCGCCGCGAGCGCGGGCGGCACCCGGTAGTGCTGCTCGCCCGTCTCGCGCCGCAGCACCTCGATGGTGTCGGCGACGTTGTCCAGGCCGATCAGATCCGCGGTGCGCAGCGGACCCATGCGATGGCCCAGGCACTGTTCGAAAAGGTCGTCGACGGTGGCGGCGGACTCGCCCGCGTCGAGCAGGGCGGCGGCCTCCGCGATGCTCAGCATGAGCAGCCGGTTCAGGACGAAGCCGGGGCGGTCGCCGACCACGATCGGCTGCTTGCCGAGTGCGGTGAGCAGATCGGTGGCGCGGGCCATGGTGTCGGGCGAGGTGGCCGCACCGCGCACCACCTCCACGGCGTCGGTCAGTGGGGCCGGATTCATGAAGTGCAGGCCGAGCACCCGGTCCGGGCGGGCGGTCGCGGCGGCCAGCCGGGCGATGGGAATGGCGGAGGTGATGGAGGCGAGCACGGTGTCGTCGGGACACACGCGGTCGAGGTCGGCGAACAGCTTCTCCTTCAACTCGATCCGCTCGACGGCGCATTCGATGACGAAGTCGGCCGCGTCGAATTCGTCGATGGTGTCGGACCAGCGCACCCGGCGGGCGGAGTCGAGCGCGGTGCGGCGATCACCGCGGCCCAGCAGCAGGGCCAGGCGCACCGCCTCGTCGAGTCCGCGGCGCGCCCGCTCCACGGCGGTCGGATCGGGTTCGACCACGATCACCTCGCGCCCGGCCTGCGCGAGGCATTGCGCGATGCCCGCGCCCATGGTGCCCGCTCCGAGCACACCCACGACCCCGGTCATCGGATCACCTCCGCTTCGGCGATGCGACGCACCGCGATATCGGGCACCGGATCCTCCGGCGTCTCCCGCAGGCCCCGCAGCAGGCGGACCAGATCGGCGAGCAGCTGCCGTGCGGTCGATTCGTCGAAGAGTTCGGTGGCGTACGACAGTTCCAGCACGGAGAGGTCATCGGTTGCCCGTGCGAGCGCCAATTCCGTTGTTTCGGTAGGGGTATCGCCGAATCGCAGGGCTGCGGCACCGGCGGGCCCCGCCGGTGCCTCCAAGGTTTCAGCGGCCCGCGCGCACAGGTCGGATCCGGTGGGCTCGTCGGCGAGGTCCATGCGGGCCACGCCGTTCGGCAACGCCACGGCCACCTCGTCCGAACCGGAGTACCAGCTCAGCAGCGCCACCCAGGCGGCGAGCAGGTCCGCGTCCGCGGGCGCGGACTCCAGCCGCTCGCGCACCACGCCGGGCGTGTAGCCGGTATGTGGTCCGCGCGGGCGGTCCGTCGGAATATCCAGTGCCGCCGTCTCTTCCGCTTCGGCCAGCGGTGCGGGCGCGGGGGCGATCAGCTCCTCGATCGACCGTTCCGGGGCGGAATCCACCACTTCGGTGAGGATGTCGAGGTAGGCGGCCGCGAAGCCCGCGGCGGTGCGCTGCGTGAACAGTTCGGTGCTGTACTCGAAGCAGGCGAGCATGTCGTGGCCGTCGCTGCGGTCGTAGGTGATCAGGCTGAGGTCGAATTTCGCTGTGCCGGGCGGCAATCCGCCGAAGGCGTTGTGAATCGAGTGCTCCAGGTCGAAGAACTCCGTCTCCTCCCCGCTGAGCGGATTGGCCGCGCCGGTACTGGTGAGGTCCTGGTGGACGTAGAGCACATCGAAGATCGGGGTGCGGGACAGGTCGCGCTGATCGTCGAGCGCGTGCACGACGCGTTCGAAGGGGATCTCCTGATTCTCCAACGCTCCCAGGACGATTGCGCGCACCCGATCCAGCACGTCGGCCAGCGTGGCGGGACCGGAGAGGTTGGCGCGCAGGGCCACGGTGCTGTTGAAGAAGCCGATGAGACCCTCCAGCTCGCGGCGGGTCCGACCGGTCGTGGGCGTGCCGACGACGAGATCACGCTGCCCGCTGCGCCGGGCGAGCAGCAGATAGAAGGCGGCCAGTAGCACCACGAACAGTGAGACCGATTCCCGTTTGGCGACAGTGCGGGCCGCGGCGAGCAGCGCCGCCGGAACCGTGAACGGCTCCAGTTCACCGGTGAACGTCTTGCGGGCCGGACGCGGGAAGTCGGTGGGCAGCCGCAGTTTCGGCGCATCACGCAGCACGTGCACCCAGTAGTCCAGCTCGTGCTCGAGTGCACCGGAATCGAGCAGCTCGCGATGCCAGCGCGCGTAATCGCGGTAGCGGATCGGCAGCGGGTCCAGTTCGGCGGTGCGCCCCTCCTGTCGCGCGGCGTAGAGCACCGGGATCTCGCGGGCGAGAATCCCCGGGGTCTGACCGTCGGTGACGCAGTGGTGGCAGACCACCTGCAGCACATGGGTATCGGGACTCAGTGTCACCACGAGCACCCGCACCATCGGGTCGCGGGCCAAGTCGAACGGCCGGATGGCGGCCTCCTGGATGAGCGCGCGGGCCCGGGCGACCGGATCGGGGTCGCCGGATACGTCCACGACGCGGAAGAAGTCCACCAGCGCGGGGCGCACCCGCACCGCCGGGAGGCCGTTCTCCTCGACCAGGTTGTAGCGCAACGGTTCGTGGCGCTCGGCGAAATCCTCGAAGGTGCCCTTGACGGCGTCGATATCGATCGGCCCGCGCAGCAGGTTGACCACCGGGTAGTTGTAGAGGGTGGTGTCGGGCACGAGCTGGTGGTGGAACCACATGCGCTCCTGTCCGGGCGACATGACCAGCTCATCGGTGCGGGTGATGGGCGGCACCCCGCGCGCCGCCGGGCTCGCCGCGGGCTCCGCCGTGCGCGCACCGGTACGCAGCAGGTCGGCGAAATCGGCGACCGTGGGCCGCTCGTACACATCGAGCAGCTTGGGCCGGAACCCGAACGCCTCCTCCACCCGCTCGACCAGCTGCACGGCGATGATCGAATTGCCGCCGACGTCGAAGTAATCGTCGTCCGGCCCGATCTCGGTCTCCGCATGCAACAGCTCACGCAGCACGCCACTCAGCCACGCGGTCGCATCCTCGGGTACGGGCGTGCGCCGGGTGCGGACGGCAGCCTCGTCGGACGCGCT
>NZ_JASCXP010000104.1:0-18840 GCF_030010695.1 Nocardia sp. CC201C | reverse complement strand
GCACCGGATGCCGCGAGTTCGACCCGCAGCGCCCGACCGAACTGTTCGACCCCGGCCTTGCTCACCATGTACGGCGATCCGCCCATGCCGGGTGCGAAGGCGGCGCACGAGGACACCACCACGACATGGCCTTTCGCCCGCACGATGTGGTCCAGTGCGGGGTGCACGGTATTGAAGACCCCGGTGAGATTGATGCTCAGCACCCGGTCGAAATCGCGCGGGTCCATGGTGCGGACGGTGGCGGGCACCGGGGTGACACCCGCGTTGGCGACGACCACGTCGAGGCGGCCCAGCCGCTCGACCACCGTGGCCACCACCTGGTTCATCCGCGCGCGGTCGGCGACGTCGGCCCCGATCGCGAGGGCGCGCGCGGACAGCGCGCAGGCCGCCTCGTGGGCGGCGGCCTCGTCGATGTCCACCAGGACCACGATCGCGCCCCGGGCATGCAGGATGTCGGCCAGCTCCCGCCCGATGCCCTGCCCCGCACCGGTGACGAGCACGACCTTCCCCGCCACGTCGAATCGTGGCGCGCCGAATCGTCCGAACAGCTCGAGCATCACGCCACCTCGTAGGCGTCGACGTCGAATCGCCGCGTGCGCCTGCGGTATTCGAAACTCCAACTGGGGTACAGGCCCGCATTGCCGCCCTCGGGGGTGGTGTAGTAGCTCTGGCATCCTCCGGTCAACCAGACGGTATCGTCGCTGCGCCTGCGCATTTCGTCGACGAAGGCGTCCTGCGCGGCGGCCCGCACCTCCACCCGGCGCGCGCCCCGCGCGCGCAGGGTTACCAGCGCGTCGACGATGTAGGCGAGCTGCGATTCGATCATGTAGATGGCGGATTGATTGCCCGCGGCCCCGAACGGCCCCAGCGTGCAGAAGAAGTTCGGGAATCCCGCCACGGCCGTGCCGAGATAGGTGCGCGGCCGCTGGTGGTACAGCTGCGCGATGGAGATCCCGTCGCGCCCGGTGATGCGGTCGAACGCGGTCGGGATGGGTTCGAATCCGGTGCCGTGGACGATGGTGTCCACCTCGATCTCTGCCCCGGCCCGGGTCAGGATCGATCGTGGCCGGATCTCGGCGATCCCGTCGGTCACCACCTCCACATTGTCCCGATCGAGCGCGGGGAGGTAGGCGTCGGAGAAGATGGCCCGCTTGCACCCGATCACGTAGTCGGGTGTCACTCGCGCGCGCAGCTCGGGATCGCTGATCTGGCGGCGCAACTGCCATCGCCCCAGCAGTTCGTACGGATGCCGGAAGCGATTGTCCACGAAGCCGACCAGGCCGAAGCTTTCGATCAGCGTGTACCAGGTGCCGCGGACGGCCTTGCGCGCCAGCGGGAACTGCCGCAACAGCAGCCGTTCCAGACCGAGGGTGGGTCGATCCAGGCGGGGCACGATCCACGGCGCGGAGCGCTGGAATACGGTCAGCGACCGCACCTTCGGCTGGATCTCGGGGATGAACTGCACCGCCGACGCGCCGGTGCCGATCACCGCGACCCGCTCCCCGGTCAGATCGTGGTCGTGCCTCCAGTGCAGCGAATGGAAGGTGGTGCCCTCGAAGTTCTCCAGCCCGGGAATCGCGGGATATTTGGCCTCGGCGAAAATGCCTGCCGCCGAGATGAAGTAATCGGCCGTCAGCGCCCCCCGCGAAGTCTCGATGCGCCAGCGCGATGCCGTGTCGTCCCAGCGGGCGTCGAGCAGTTCGGTGTTCAGCCGGAGATGGCGCACCACATCGTGTCGCTCGGCGACGGAGCGCAGATAGTCCAGGATTTCGCGCTGTCGCCCGTAGGTGCGCGACCAGTTCGGGTTGGGCGCGAACGAGTAGCTGTACAGCTGGGACGGCACATCGCAGGCGCAACCGGGATAGGTGTTCGCCTGCCAGGTCCCGCCCAGCTCATCGGCGCGCTCGAGCAGTACGAGGTCGTCGAAACCGGCTTCGCGCAGCTTGATCGCGAGCCCGATACCGCCGAAACCCGCCCCCAGCACGGCGATCTGCCGGTGTTCGGTGTGTGTGGTCATGAGACCGTATGCCTTTCGCGGTCAGAGGTCGAGAACGAGCGGCCCGCCGGTGGACCGGGAGACGCAGGTCAGCATGTGCTCGGCGCGCTCGCCCGGGGTCAGCAGCCGGTCCCGGTGCTCGACCTCCCCGGCCAGCACCCGGGTGCGGCAGGTACCGCAGAAGCCCTGGCGGCACGAGTAGACGGCATCGGGTTTCACCCGCCGGACGGCGTCCAGCACGGTCTCTCGGCTGCCGACCGTGACCTGGGTTCCGGTGTGCGCCAGGCGCAGCGGGAAGGCGCGGCCATCGGTGACCGGCAGCGCCGAGAAACGTTCGGTGTGCAGCGATCCCGTCGGGTCGAGCGAGAAGAAGCTGCGCTGCGCGGCGGCGAGCACCGGCGGCGGGCCGCAGACGTACACGGCCGCACCGGGTGCGGCGGTGGCGAGGATGGCGGGCACATCGGGCGGCCCGTATTCGTCGTCGGGCCGGATATCGGCATGCAGCGGCAGTTCGTCCAGAAACGGCATGGTGGCCCGCGAGCGCCCGGTGTACACCAGATGTCCGCGCCGACCGGCCGCCCGCACCATGGGCAGGATCGGCGTGATCCCGATTCCGGCGGCGAGGAACAGATACGACGGCGCGGTCTCGACGAAGGTGAACGCGTTGCGCGGTCCCCTGATGCGCAGGGCGTCACCCGGCCGCAGGGTGTGCATCTCCCGCGACCCACCGTCGCCGTCCGCGATGCGCCGCACGGCGATGCGGTAGCGGTCGCGGTCGCTCGGGTCGCCGCACAGCGAGTACTGTCGCTGTCGCCCCGAGGGGAGGAAGACGTCCAGATGCGATCCGGGACGCCAGGCGGGCAGCGGATCGCCCGTGGCGGTCACCAGGGTGAAGCTCTCCACGTCCACCGCCTCGATGCACACCGACTCGACCACGACATCGAGGTCGAATCCGCTGTGCCGCACCGGGTTCGGCGGTGAGATGGCGGGGGTGGTGAAGATCCGCTTGTAGACGTCCACGGCCACGCCGAGCAGGCGCAGGCTCGGCGTGGCGACGGCATCGCCCCGGGTCATGGCCGGGCCGCCGGGGAATGCGCCAGGTAGCGCAGGGCATTGTCCATCGACCCCAGCTGCGAGGGATGGAATCCCGGCCGCAGGTAGCGCGGCAGCTCGGTGAAGAAGGTGGTGAAGCTGGGGATCACCCCCCGCACGGTCGCGCTCACGAACTGCCGCCCCCAGAATCCGCCCTTGTCCGGGCTGGGATCCTTGCCGTACAGGTAGGCGGTCGAGATCACGAACAGCGGCAACAGCATTCCGGTCGCCAGCAGCCCGGTGCGCGCCCGCCGCCCGTAGCCGCCGTCGACGTGCATATAGGCGTCGAATACCACGCTGCGGTGCTCGACCTCCTCCGCGCCGTGCCACCGCACCAGATCCAGCATGGTCGGATGCATGCCCGCTGCCTCCAGGGCTGTCGACTCGAGCAGCCATTCGCCGATCACGGCGGTGAAATGCTCCATCCCGGCGAAGATTCCGAGCCGTTCCTTGAGCCATTCCTCCTTGGCCCTGCCGCTGAGCCCCTGATCGCCCAGGACGCGATCGACCAGCCACGCCACCTTCGCCACGAAGGACTCCACGTCGAGGCCGATGGACTGGAGGTGGGTGCGCGCTCCCTCGTGACTGCTGGCGTGCTTGGATTCCTGGCCGATGAAGCCGGCCACCTCCTCGCGCAACCGCTCGTCGTCGATATGCGGTAGCGCCTCGGCGAGGCAGGCGGCCATGGCCCGCTCCCCCTCGGGCAGCACCAGATGCATGACATTGGTGACGTGGGTGGCCAGCACCTCGCCCGGGATGTAGTGCATGGGCACCGACGAGAAATCGAAGTGGACGTCACGCGCGTGGATGGCGTGGGCTTCTTCCTGATAGGAGCGCCTCGTTGCACTGTTATCAGCCATGGGCCGACCGTACAGTGCAACATTCTCCATGGCAATGTTGCAGCCACAAATTGGCCGCGATTGTTGCAAACGGGTCGATCGCTGCTAGCGTCGTACCATGTCCTCCGCCGCCGCCACCTCGGGAAACAAGGCCGATTCCATCGAAGAGCGCATTCTCGACGCCGCTCTCGTGCAATTCGGTCGCGTCGGAGTGAAGAAGACGACGATCGAGGACATCGCCCGGCAGGCCGAGGTGGACCGGGTCACGGTGTACCGCCGCGTGGGCTCCCGCGACGATGTGGTCCGCGCGGTGACGGGCCGGGAGATCCAGCGACTGCTCACCGAACTGCACGAGATCCCGGCCCGGCACCGGGAAATGGCCGATATCGTCGTCGACCTCTTCGTCATGGTGGTCACGCGCTGGCGCGCCCACCCGCTGGTGGAGCGGCTGCTCACCGTCGAACCGGATCGGCTGCTGCCGCAACTCACCACCGAGGGCGGCGCCTTCTTCACCATCTCGGTCGCCGCCACCACCGAGATACTCCGCAACGCGTTGCGGGACAGGGAGCTACCCGAACCGCCCGACCTCACCACCCGGGTGGAGGTCGGGTGTCGCGTGGTGCACTCGCTCATCCTGCAACCGGTGGGACCCACCGACCTCGGCTCCGAAGCGGAACTGGCCGCCTTCGCCCGTACCTATCTCACCCTGATCCTGCCGAGCTGACGCCGTTCACCAGCGCAGCACGGCCTCGATCTCATCATCGACCAGTTCGCCGGTGGGCTCGAAGCCGAGCGCCCGGTAGAACCCCTCCGGGCTGCCCGGACCGACCCGGTAGCTGGTGTAGAACCGCGTGGTCCCGCGCGCCCGCAGCTGCTCGACGACGATCTCTAGCGCACGACGGCCGTAACCCTTGCCCTGATGCGGCCCGGCGATCATGAACCGCCACAGCGATACTCCCGGCTCCTCGATATCCATGCCGAGATCCAGCATGAGGAAGCCGACCGGCTCGTCACCTACGTAGATGCCGCGAAACCACGCCGTCTCCGAGAAGTGCGCCTCCGCGATGGATATCCCATTGTCCGCGACCATCTTCCGCTGCTCCGCCGACAGCGTCGTACTGAGCTTGCAGACCTCGTACACCGTATCCGCACAGAGTTTCCGCAGTTCGACCGCCGATCCGGCGTCTGATTCCGTCACACGCTCTTCGTATCCGAGAGCGGCCGTCCGGTTCAACGGATTTACGCGCGGGGGCCGGGTCCGGCGGCGAGCGTTCGCGCACGATTCCGGACGCACGCGACATAGCGCACGGTGAACACCATCGGGATGGCGAAGCTGAGCACCTGTACGACGACGCGCGGCGTCGGCGCGTGGGCGAGCGCCGCGAGCGCGAGCGCGCCGAGGGCGAAACTCGCCGTCCACACCGAGGTGAGCACGTATCCGGTGCGAACGAACAGCGGCTGCTCCCAGAATTCACGCGGCGCCGACTGTTTGGCGATCGACAGGGTGAACGGCGCGCGCAGCGCGAGCGAAACGCCGGCGATGACCGCCAAGACCGCATTGGCGAGGGCCGGCGTGTAGTCGTGCAGGCCCGCGCCCGGGCCGGCGAAGGCGACGACGGTGATCACGGCGAAGAACGCCGCCGAGCCCAGCTCGAGCACCAACGCGTCCCAGCCGCGCCCGGCCCGGCGCTGGTGGGCGATACCCGCGAGCGCGATCCCCGTGGCGAGCAGTGCGGACCACCGCCAGTAGTGCGTCGGGACGGCGGCGTAGACGATCCAGGGCGCGAAGGTGCGTAGGTAGGCCACCCGGTCAGCATGATATTCCATATTCGACATGTCAACTCTGGAATGTAAGGTGGGGGTATGAGCCTCCGCCACGCTTTGCTCGGACTACTGGCCGAACGCCCGGCCAGCGGCTACGACCTGCTGGGCAGCTTCCGGGAATCCCTGGCCAATGTCTGGCCCGCGACGCAGAGCCAGATCTACACCGAACTCGCCACCCTGGCCGAGGCGGGCCTGATCGCCGTCTCGGACGAGGGACCGCGCGGACGCAAGGAGTACACGCTCACCGAGACCGGACGCGACGAGCTGCGCACCTGGCTCACCACCACCGAACCCAAGCGCCGCAACCGCAACGACATGCTGCTGCGCGTCTTCTTTCTCGGCATCGTGCCCGAGCATGCCCGGGACTATCTGACCGAGATCGCGACCACCGCCGCCACCGCGCAGGCCGATCTGTCCGCGCTGCGGGAGACCACCGCATGGAGCGAGAGCGACCTGTCCCGCTACGGCCGCATCGCCATGGAATGGGGCGAGCGCTTCCACGCCATGAACCGGGAGTGGGCACAGTGGGCGCTCACCCAACTCCCCGACCCGGACCGGTAGCCAACCCCGGCACCGCGCAGGGCTCGAGCACGGCGAAGTCCCTCCGGCCCACCCGAAGTCGCGGTAGACCAGGTATCACCGTCCGTGCGGTCCCAGGGGCCGCTGACCATCCCGGCACCACGCGGATCGGTCGGCACATCGCACACTCGGGTACGCGGTGGCGGCGGCCATGCGCAATGGCGCGCGATATCAGCGATAAGCACCCATGAGCGCGATGTCATGGCCGCGACCGCGCGATGTCGTCGGTCAGGGTCTGACGGGTTCGGCGGGTCGGTATCGGTAGTCTGCGCCGACCGCGGGCATCCACGGCGCGCATGAGCGTGGTGACCAGACGGGAGCGTAGCCGGGAGGCCGGGTACCACAGTGGCTCGCGGGGTAGGGCGGGGCCGCGCGGGACGGTGATGGCCTGTTGGCGGCAGTACTTGCGGATTCCCGCCGCGCCGCCCCAGCGCGCGCCGATGCCCGAATCCTTCCAGCCGCCCATGGGCAGGGCGAAGCTCATGAGATTGGCGAAGGCGTCGTCGACATTGACCGCTCCGACCTCGAGGCGGCGGGCGACGCGTTCGCCGCGGCGGCGGTCGCCGGTCCACACCGTGGCGGACAGGCCGTATACCGAATCGTTGGCCAGCCGCACCGCCTCGTCCTCGTCGGCCACCGCGACGACCGGGATGAGCGGTCCGAAGGTCTCCTCGGTGAGGCAGAGCATGGTGTGGTCGACATCAGCCAGCACGGTCGGCTCGAAATAGCGCCCGCCGCCGAACGCCTTGCCGCCGCACAGGATTCGCGCGCCCTTGGCGACGGCGTCCGCGACGTGCCGAGTGACGATATCGCATTGCGCGGCGGTCGCCATCGCACCGATATCGTGGGTGAACGCCCGGCCGTCGCGGCCCTGCCGCAGCGCCCGCACCTCGCCGACCAGCCGCTCCACGAAGCGGTCGTAGACGGCTGCCTCGACGTACACCCGCTCCACCGAAATGCACACCTGCCCCGCATTGAACAACGCCCCGTAGGCGACTCCGGCGGCGGCGCGGTCGATATCGGCGTCGGCCAGCACGATGGCCGGATCCTTCCCGCCCAGCTCCAGGCTGTAGGGGATGAGCCGCTGCGCGCAGGCGGCCGCGATGGCGCGGCCGGTGCGGGTGGATCCCGTGAACTGCACGAAATCCACGGTGTCCACCACCGCCCGGCCGGTGTCGCCGCCACCGGTCAGCACGCTGAACACCGGCGGCGCACCGATCTCGGCCCAGCCGCGCGCCAGCTCCACCGCGCTCAGCGGTGTCACCTCGGACGGCTTCACGAGCACGGCGGCACCGGCCAGCAGTGCGGCGAAGGCGTCGAAGCAGGGGTTGAGCAGCGGCAGATTCCACGGCGTGACGATGCCGACCACCGGATGCGGCCGCACGGTCGAGACCAGCCGTTTGGTGAGGCCGATCGGACTGTGTGGCCGGGGCCGCTCGTCGGCGAGGAAGCGCTCGGCGCGGTCGGCCCAGTACTTCGCGAGATCGACGGCGGCGGGCACCTCGATCTCCGCGTCGAACCGGGTCTTACCGGTCTCCGATCGCACCACCTCGGTGAGCCGGGATCCGTTGTCCAGCAGCCAGTCCTGGAATGCGCGCAGCCATTTCGCGCGCTCGCGCACCCCGATGGCCTCCCATTCCGGCTGCCGCGCGCGCAGCTGCCGCACGGCCTCGGCGACCGCGGCCGCCGAGTGGTCGGTGACCCGTCCGACGACGCGGCCGGTCGCCGGATCGCGCACGTCGATAGCGGCGGTGTCGGGCGCACGGCCGGTGGTGTCGGGTGTGGCGGTGTTCGACACGGGAATCCCCTCGATCGGTTCGTCCGGCAGGATCTGCCGGTTCGTCACGCGCGGGGCAGCCGCACCAGCATCTTGCCGGTATTGGCCCCGCGCATCATGTCCAGGAAGGCGTCCACGGCGTGGTCGATGCCCTCGACGACGGTCTCCTCCGCGCGGAGGGTGCCGTCGGCCAGCCAGCCCGCGGCGGTGCGCACCCACTCCCCCGCTCGTGCGGTGTGGTCGCCGACCAGGAAGCCGCGCAGGGTGATTCGTTTGCGGGTGGCCAGGTGCAGATTGTTCGGCCCCGGAGCCGGGTCGGTGTCGTTGTACACCGAGACGGCACCGCACAGCGCCACCCGCCCGAAGTCGTTGAGGACGGTCAGCGCCGCCTGAAGGTGTTCGCCGCCGACATTGTCGAAGTAGACGTCGATGCCCTCGGGTGCGGCGGCGGCCAACTGGGCCGCGATATCGCCGCGGCGGTAGTCGATGGCGGCGTCGAAGCCGAAGTCGTCGAGCAGGCGTGCGCACTTGTCCCGCCCGCCCGCCGAGCCGATCACCCGGGCGGCACCCAGATTGCGGGCGATCTGTCCGGCCACCGAGCCGACCGCGCCCGCCGCTCCGGAGACGAAGACGGTATCGCCCGCCCGCACCCCGGCGATATCGGTCAGCCCCACGTACGCGGTCAGCCCGGTCGCGCCCAGTACGCCCAGATACGCCTGTGCCGGGGAGCGCCGCACGTCCACCGGCTGCGCGTCGCTCGCGTCGAGGACGGCGTATTCCCGCCAGCCCGCGAAGTGGATCACGCTCGCACCCACCGGAATCGACGCCGCGCACGAGGCGGTGACGGTGCCGACGGCCCCGCCCGACATGGTCCGGCCCAGTTCGAAGGGCGGCATATACGATCTGCCCTCGTTCATGCGACCGCGCATGTACGGGTCCACCGACAGCCACTCGTTGGCCACGAGTATCTGCCCCGGCCCCGGTTCGTCCAGGGTGACGCCGGCGAGTTCGAAGTCGCGCGGTGTCGGCTCGCCCTGCGGGCGGGCGATCAGCCGCCATTCCCGTGACCGTGTCATCGTGCCCCCAGCGCCTGCCGGTACAGCGGACTGTCGACGCTGTAGTAGTTGCAGTGGAATCCGCTCGGAATCGCGAACGGTATCCGCACCCGGGCCAGCGGTCCGGATGCCAGATCACCGGCCGCGAACACCGCCAGCTCGGTGTCGGCGGCACCGGCCGCGTGGACGAGAGTCAGTGCGTATCCGTCCACTTCGTCGGTGGCTCCGACGCGGGGGGCGAAGATGAGTTCACCGGCGGCGGCCCCGTCCCCGAAGTGGTAGATGTCCTCGGCCCCGGTGCGGGTGTCCACCCGCACCACCGAGTCCATGCCGTCGGCGCGGCCGTCCACCGAGTGCAGGTTGCTGTTGGCGAAGGCGTAGCGGCTGGGTCGCGTCGTGAGGCGGTCGTCGGGCCGGGGGAACTGGATGTCGCGGTCGTTGAGGATCTCCTCGCGCACCACGTCGGTGTGCGCGGCCGGGTCGATCACCCAGCGCCGCAGGCTCTGTCGCGTCTCCCGGTGGGTGCGGCGGCGGCCGTCGACGTCCGGGAACAGCGCGGTGCCCTCGGCGGCCGCCACATCGGCGACGATGCGGCCGTCCTCCTCCCACACATTGGCCTGGTGCATCATGTGCCGGGGCGCGGCCTCGAACCAGCGCACGTCGGCCGCCCCGCCGCGACGGGGCATGACCCCGAGTTTGGTGGGGCGGTCGGGATCCCACGCCACCATCGGCCCGCCCGCCATGGCCCGTCGCAGGCTGACGTCCAGCGGCGTCACCGGGAACACCACGTGGTTCTCGGTGACGAAGAAGGTGTGCAGCATGCTCTGATGCGGTAGCGGCACGGTTTCGGTGACGATCGGGGTGCCGTCGGAATCGATGATGTCGTAGCGCAATTCGGGTGCGGTGCCGCCGCGGCGCGCGATGGAGCCGATATTGATCAGCTCGCCGGTGGCGTGGTCCACGGTCGGGTGCGCGCCGAAGGTCGTGGTGACCACGCCGCCGTAGTGTTCCTCGCCGATGGTGTCGAGGGTCCGCGGGTCGAGTTCGACCGGCGGCGCGCCCTCCATGAGCGCGAGCAGCTTGCCGCCGTGCAGGACGACATTGGTGTTGGCGGTGTTGTACCGGGTGCCCGCGGCCAGCGGATCGGTGCTGGCCGGGTTGCCGTGCACGCCGAAAAGCCGTCTGCCCTCCTTCATTTCCAGCAGCAGCTTGTCGGTGCGCACCCAGCGGTTGCGCATCGAGACCCGGCGGCCGTCGAAGAAGAAGGCGTACACCATGCCGTCGCCGTCGAACCAGTGGTAGTCCTCGTCGGTGGGCGGATACAGCGGCTCCGCGCCGTTGCGGTAGAAGACCCCCGCCAGATCGTCGGGCAGCTCGCCCTCGACGAACAGGTCGGGGGCGTCCACCTCCATCCGGGTGGGCCGGTGATGGCCGGTGAGGAAGGGACTTTCGCGATATCGGGTGCCCACCATGGTGTTCAGCCCTCCCGTTCCAGCACGCCCAGCGGGGTGCCCACCGGATAGTCGACGTCCACCTCGACCGCGCCGTAGCGCAGCACGCCGCCGACGGGGGCGGGGATCTCGGTCTCCACCTTGTCGGTGCCCACCGTGTACAGCGGCTCCCCCTCGGTCACAGCGGTGCCGTCGGGCACCAGCCAGCCGAGAAAGGTGCCGTCGGTCATCGACACGTCGAGTTTGGGCATCCTGATCTCCATACGACTTCCGCTTTCGTTCACCGGACCCGAGGTCCGCACCGTTCTACTGCTCCAGGCGCAGGGCGCGGCTGGGACAGGCGGCCACCGCCTGCGCCGCGAGTTCGCCTTGCGCATCGGATAATTCGGCGAGCAGCACCCGCGCCACGCCGTCGTCGCCGACGGCGAACAATTCGTCCGAGACCGCCTCGCACAGTCCGTGCCCGACGCACAGGTCCCGGCTCACCACTACCTTCACGACTCACCTCACCGGGTCAGCACGGTGCAGCCGCTCAATCCGGGCGCACCGTAGACATGGGACAGCGCGGTGCGCACCGGCCGGGCCACCTGTCGCGCACCGGCCGCGCCACGCAATTGCAGGACGTTCTCGTGCAGCTGCCGCAGGCCGGACGCCCCGATAGGTTCCCCGTTGGCCAGGCAGCCGCCGTCGGTGTTGACGGGCAGGCGACCGCCCAGGCCGGTGGCCCCGCCCTCGATCAGCGCGGTCTGCTCGCCGTGCTCGCACAGGGCGGTCTCGGCCAGATGGATGATCTCCGCGCCCGCGTCGGTGTCCTGCACCTGGGCGATATCGATGTCCGCGGGCCCGATTCCGGCCTGTTCGTACACCGCCCGGGCGGCGTCCACGGTCGGGCTGTCCCCGCGCCGGATGGACAGCGACGGGCTGAGCACCTCGAACGAGCCCGGCGTGCGGGTGCGCACCGCGACCCCCGCCACGTACACGGGGTCGGCGCGAAAGCCCTTGGCCGCCTTGGCACTCGACAGTACGAGTGCGGTCGCGCCGTCGCCGGGTGAGCACAGCATGTACTGCCGCAGCGGGTCCACCAGCATGGGTGATCCCTCGACGTCGTCCACCGACAGCGCCTTGCGCCGCCAGGCATTCGGATTCAGCGACCCGTTGTGGAACGCCTTGGCCGCCACCCGGCCGAGCAGTCGCGGCGGCAGCCGGTGCTCGTACAGGTAACGCTGGATCTTCAGGGCGAAGAACTGCGCGGTCACCGCCATTCCGGTACTGCCGTACCAGCCGCCGAGTCCCAGGTGCGCGGTGGAGATGGTGAACGCGCCGCGCGGGTGGGCGTCGAAGCCGACCACCAGCGCGAGTTCGGCCGCGCCGGAGTCGATGGCGTGCACGGCGGCCAGCAGCGCGCTGCTGCCGGTGGCGCACCCGTTGAGGACATTGACGAACGGCACCCCGGTGAGCCCGAGTTCGGTGACCAGGCTGTCGGCCGATCCACCGGACAGGCTGCCGCCCACCGCGTAGTCGATATCCGACCAGTCCACGCCCGCGTCGTCGAGCGCCTGCCGCACGGCGAGCACGGCCTGCGCTCGGGCGGTGGTGTCGCGGTAGCGGCCGAAGGGTCGGCAGCCGACCCCGATGACGGCGGTCTCGGACATCACCGTTCCCCTTCGTCGATGGGCGCGAATGCGAAAGTGGTTGCCGTTCGCCCGGATTCGACGGGCACCGGCAGGGTGGTCATGCGCATGGGCATACCGATGCGCAGGCGTGCTGGATCGCTGTCGGTGAGCAGTGTCTCCACGATCAACTGGCCGGGCAGTTCCACATAGCCGAGTCCGAAGGGCACGAAGTCGTCGGGCCGACGTGTGTAGGGCGGGCTCGGCGGCGGGAAGCGTTGCACCGTCCAGCTCCACAGCACGCCCTCGTCGGCGAGTACCGTCTCCGCGATCTCCGCGCCGCCGCAGCGCGGGCAGGTGGCGCCGAGCGGGAAGTGGTGGTCGCCGCAGCCCGCGCAGCGCCCGCCCCGCAGGCGGTAGCGGCCCCCGGCCGACACCATCAGCTGGGGGTCGATCAGTTCATCGGTCACGATCGCTCATCTCCTGATCCGTTGCCCGGGGACGGCCGCGCACCCCGCGCTTGAGCACCACCACATCGCCGTGCACGCGCGCCTGACAGGCCAGGCGCACCGGCCCGCCGCCGCGCGCCCGCAGCTGGCGCACCGCCTGGGTTTCGGTGTCGGCCGGTTCGGACAGATGCTCGGGGTGGTCGAGCACCTCGATATGGCAGACCAGGCAGTCGCCGAGACCCCCGCAGATGGTGGGCCAGCGGTATCCGGCCGCCTGGGCGGCGGCCATCACGGATTGTCCGCTCGCGGCGGTGAATCGCAGGCCGGACGGGCGCACCGTCACCGTCGGGCCGTGGTCGCTGTCGGTCCCGCTCATCCGTGCCGCGTTTCGTTCCAGGGCCTGCCGCGCACGGGGTCGGGTTCCCGGTCCAGGCCGAGCACGCGTTCGGCGATGATGGTGCGCTGGATCTCCGAGGTGCCGCCCGCGATGGTCAGTCGTCGGCTGTCCAGCAGCGCGTACGCGCCGGGGGTGAGGGCCGCGTCGTCGGAGTAGGCGGCCCGCGCGCCCGCGATCTCGTAACCGATCTCGGAAATGCGTTGGGAGAGCTCCGATTGCGCGAGTTTGGTGATGGAGCCGCGCGGTCCGTCGGCCGCACTCGCCCGATTCCGCAGAGTGGTCAGGTGCAGTGCGCGTTCGGTGACCAGCAGGGCGGTGAGCCGATCGCGCAGCACCGGATCGCGCCAACCGCCCGTGGCGCGGGCCAGCGCCAGCACCGGAGCCAGCGGCACCCCGCTCGCCTCGGAACTGTCGGAGAGGCCGGATCTTTCGGCGCTCAGGGTGGACAGCGCGACCCGCCAGCCCTCCCCCACGCCGCCGAGCCGGTCCGTGTCGGGCACCACCACCTCGTCGAGGAACACCTCGCAGAAGTGCTGTTCCCCGGTGAGCTGGCGCAGCGGGCGCACGGTGACGCCGGGTGTGTGCATATCGAGCAGAAAGCAGCTGATGCCGGCGTGTTTGGGCCGTTCGGGATGGGTGCGCGCGAGCAGCATGCCGTAGCGGGCCCGGTCGGCGAAGGAACTCCACACCTTCTGTCCGCGCACGATCCAGCGGTCGCCGTCGGATGTGGCGCGGGTGGCCAGCCCGGCCAGGTCCGAGCCCGCGCCGGGTTCGCTGAACAGCTGGCACCACACGTCGGTGCCGGCGGCGATGCCGGGCAGGTAGTGCCGCCGCTGCTCCGGGCTGCCCCAGGCCATGACGGTGGGTCCGATCAGGGTGCGGGACACGAAGTACGGACCGGGCAGATCGGCCCGGTAGCGGGCGATCACCGCGGCCACCACGGCGGCCTCGGCGTCGGACAGTCCCGCGCCACCGTATTCGACGGGCCAGTGCGGCACCGCCCAGCCGCGCTCGCACAGGGCGGTGTACCACTCCCGGGCCGCCGCCGGATCGGCGAGCGCCGGATCGGTTCCGGTCGCGCCGGAATCGATGGTGCGCACCCACGATTCGGGCAGCCGGGCGCGGACCCAGGCTTCCGTCTCCTGCCGCAGGGTGTCGAGATCGGTTGTCTCAGTGGTCATACGCACCGTCCTCGAGATCCACGAGTTCGGCGAGCCGCCGCCGATGGTCGCTCGCGCTGCCGGTGAGCGCGACCATGGCGTGTGCCCGCCGCAGATACCGGTGCGCCCAGTGCTCCCACGTGATGGCGATACCGCCGTGCAGCTGCACCGCCGCTTTGGTGACGGTGGTGGCGGTATCGGCGGCCAGGGCGGCGGCCACCGCGAGATCGCTGTCGATGCGCGGGTCCTCGCGCGCCGCCCCGAGTCGCCAGGCCGCCCCGTACACCGCCGACCGGGTGAGTTCGACCTGGATGAGCAGATCGGCGAGCCGGTGTTTGACCGCTTGGAACGACCCGATGGTCCGCCCGAACTGAACGCGCCGCGCGACGTACTCCACGGTCCGGTCGAAGGCCCGCTGCGCGACACCGAGCAGTTCGGCCGCGACCAGCAGCCTGCCTCGCCGCCGCAGCGCCGCGATCACCGTCTGCTCGATGACCACGAGTTCCACTGCGGCCCGCCGGCATTCGAGTCGCCCCAGCGACCAGGACGGGTCGAACGCCGTGAGCGCACCGACGCCGACACCGCCGGTGTCGCCCGTCAGGACGACCACGCCCGGCACGCCGTCGACCGACGCCGCGCACATGATCGCCTCCGCACCCGCGAGATGCCACACCGGTGCCACCGTGCCGTCACCCAGCGGCCCCGCCGGGCCGCGACGAACCGTCAGCCGGTTCGGGCGATCGCCCGGCCCCTCGAGGCCCTGCGCCGCTGGGTCGAGAACGGCGGGGTCGAGCGCCGCCGGATCAAGCGCCGCAGAGCCGAGCGTCGCCGCGTCCAGCACCGGCGAGTCGAGCACCGCCGGATCCAGGGCCACCCTCGGGTGCCGCAGCAGACGGGCGGCCAAGGCGGGCTGCTCGTCCCGGAGATGGCCGAGCAGTACGCCCAGCAGTGCGGCCGGGAGCAGCGGGCCGCCGTACAGTGCGGCACCGGCTTCCTCGGCGAGAATGGCGAGATCGACCGGCGTACTCGCCGATGCCGCACCCTCGCGGTCGAACAGCATGTCGTCCACGCCGATATCGCCGAGCAGCGCCCGCCAAGCGGTCGGATCGGCGGTATCCGCCGGGGTGGCCGTATCGTCCGCGCCGTCCCCGGTGGCCAGATCCTCGGCCCCCTCCCGGAGGGCACTGCCAGCCCGGTCAGCGCCGCCCTCCCGGATCACTACACCGCTCGTCCCCTCTCGGCTCACCACACCGACCGCGCTCTCCCGGGTAGCAGCATCCTCCCGGGTAGCGCTGCCCTCCCGGGTCGCCACACCGCCCGCGCCCTTCCGGGTCGCGGTGCCTTCGATACCCGCGCGGGTGGCGAAGAACTTCCGTAGTACCTCTCGGAGCGCGGTGTGCTCCGAGGTGAACGCGAACAGCGGTGGGAGCGTCGCCGGGGCCGTCCCGGCCTCGGGCGCGCTCATGACGCGCTCCCGGGGACGGCGGCGGCCACGCGTCCGGTCAGGTAGCGGTCGCGCAGGGTTCGCTTGTCGATCTTGCCCATGACGGTGCGCAGTTCGGTGTCGACGAATTCGACCAGGGCGGGACATTTGTAGTGCGCCAAGCGTTCTCGGCACCAGGTGACGAGTTCGGCGGCGGTCGGGGGCCGCTCGGTCGGTACCACCAGGGCGCACAGTTGCTCGCCCATATCCGGATGCGGGATGCCGATGACGGCCACGTCGAATACGCCGGGATGGGTGCGCAGTACCGCCTCGGATTCGGCCGGGTACACGTTCACCCCGCCGCTGACCACCATGTCCGAGGCGCGGTCGGTGAGATACAGGTAGCCGTCCGCGTCGAGATAGCCGATCTCGCCGATGACGAACACGTCCCCGTCGAGGTAGCTGCGGGCGGTCTTCTCCGGGTCGTTGTGGTACTCCGGGCGCATCCCGAGGGCGGAGCGCGCACACACCAGTCCTGGTGTGCCCGGGCCCAGTTCGCTGCCGTCCTGGGCGCGGATGCTCAACTCGTATCCGGGCATCGCGCGCCCGACCGAGCCGGGGTGGGCCAGCCATTCCGTGGAGTCGATGAAGGTCACCGTCCCCACCTCGGTGGACCCGTAGGCCTCGAACAGGACCGGGCCGAACCAGTCGATCATGGCGCGCTTGACGTGCACCGGACAGCTCGCGCCGGTGTGCACGATCGAGCGCACGCTGCCCACGTCGTAGCGCTGGCGGATCGCGGCGGGCAGCGCGAGCAGCCGGGAGAAGTGCGTGGGCACCATCATCGAGGATTCGATCCGGTAGCGGTCGATGAACCGCAGCACCCCTTCGGCGTCGAAGCGCCGCAGGATGACCAGCGGGTTGCCGACCGCCAGCCCGCGCACGCCGCCGATGGGGCCGGTGTGGTGCATGGGTCCGACGATGAGGTGGCGACCCCTGGGCCGCACCGGCGATCGGTCGATGCGGCGTACGTGCTCGACCATATTCGCACCGGTGGGATACATCTGCTCCGGCAGCCGCACCCCCTTGGGCAGTCCGGTGGTGCCGGAGGTGTAGTACAGCGGTGCGGCCGGGACGATCAGCTCCGACGGCTCGTCATCGGGGAATCCCGCGACGAGCCGCTCGAAACACTCCACGGCGGCACTCCCCCCGCCCCCGGCAGCACGCCCCGCATCGACCGTCTCGCCGCCCACCTCCGCGGAACCCCCGCGCATTACCCGCCCCGCGTCTCCGGAATCCGCGCGTGCTACCCACCCCGCGTCGCCGGAACCCGCGCGTGTTATCCGCCCTGTGTCTCCGGAACCCGCGCGTGCTACCCACCCCACGTCACCGGAACCCCTACGTGTCACCCGCGCCGGGGCGTCGGAAGCCCCACGTGTCACCCGCCCCGGGGCGTCGGCACCCTCCGGTGTCTCCCCGGCCGCGAGTCCGGCGACTTCCGCTGTCTCCCAGGCGATGACACGCACCGTCTCGCTCGCCGCCCGCACCGTCGCCGCGCAGCGCGCCGAGCACAGCACCGCATGCACCCCCGCGTCGTCGAGGATGTGCCGCACCTCGGCCGCGGTGAGCTGGAAGTTCACCGGCACCACAGACAGCCCCGCGTAGGTGGTGGCCAGATGGGCCAGCGCCGTGTACAGCCCGTTCTCCGCCATGATCGCCACGCGCTGTCCCTTCCCCACCTCGAGGGACAGCAGCCAGCCGACCGTGCGGTTGATCATCGAATTCAACTGCGACCACGACCATTCGAGGTCGCCGTCGGTGACGGCGACCCCGTCCGGATCACGGCGCGCGACCGCCGCCACTCCGTACGCCACGATCAGCTCCCGACCCGGGGATGCGAGCGCGCCAGGGTGGTGCGCACCGCCGCGAGCACGGATTCCGCGTTGGGCACGAACGCGTCCTCGAGCGGTTTGGCGTACGGGATGGGCGTGTTGGCCCCCGCGACCCGGGCCACCGGCGCGGCCAGTTCGTCGAAGAGCCGTTCGGAGATCATGGCGGCCAGCTCCGCGCCGAAACCGTTGCGCCGCACCGCCTCGTGCACGATGACGGCATGCCGGGTGCGGGCCACCGACTCCAGCACCGTCTCCTCGTCGAGCGGCACCAGCGACCGCAGGTCGATCACCTCGGCCTCGATGCCGTCGGCGGCGAGCTGTTGCGCCGCGGCCAGGGCGTCGTAGACCTGGCGGCCGTAGGAGATGAGCGTGATGTCGCGTCCGGGCCGCCGCGTGGCCGCCACCCCGAGCGGCACATAGTGCCGCCCCACCGGAACCGGTTGCGGCGGCGTGAAGTACAGCAGGCTCTGCTCCACCACCACGCACGGATCGGGATCCTCGATACAGGCGGTGAGCAGCCCCTTGGCGTCGGCCGGGGTGCTCGGCACCACCACCTTGAGTCCGGGGATATGGGTCAACCAGGCTTCGAGCATCTCCGAATGCTGTGCGCCGAACTGCATTCCGGCTCCGGCCGCACATCGCACGGTGAGCGGGACGGTGGTCTGGCCACCGGACATGTAGCGCAGTTTGGCGGCGTGATTGGACAGCTGGTCCATGCACACGGCCAGGAAGTCCATGAGCATGATCTCCGCGACCGGCCGCATTCCCGCCACGGCCGCGCCGATCGCCGCGCCCATGATGGCCTGCTCGCTGATCGGGGTGGCGCGCACCCGGTGGTCGCCGTACTTGGTGGACAGCCCGCGCGTCACCATGAACACGCCGCCGCCCGGGTCGGCGATGTCCTCACCCAGCAGGAAGACCGAGGGGTCGCGGGCGAGGGCATCGTCCAGTGCGCTGCCCAGCGCCTGGAATCCGGTCATCGGCTGGCTGTCGGTCGCCTCTCGCGGCTGTGCCTCGCTCATACCAGCGCCTCCTCGTACACGTCGGTGACCGCCTCCGCGGGATCCGGCGGCGGACTCTGCTCGGCGAAGGCCACGGCGTCCTCGACCGCCGCCTTCTCCTCGTTCTCGATGCCCGCCAGCACCGCCTCGTCGGCGATATCGCGGTCGAGCAGCCATGCGCGGAAACGCGGCACCGGATCGGCGGCGCGCGCCGCGTCCAGCTCACCGGGTTTCATGTACTCGTTGCGATCCGACATCTGGTGTCCGTGGAAACGGAAGGTCATGGCCTCGAGCA
>NZ_JASCXP010000103.1:0-19086 GCF_030010695.1 Nocardia sp. CC201C | reverse complement strand
CGGCGGACGAACTCACTCGGCGGTCCGCGCCCACCGCTGCGCCAGGGCAGCGCAGGTGATCAGCTGCACCTGGTGGAAGATCATGAGCGGCAGCACGATCAGGCCGACCGGCGCGCCCGCGAAGAGCACCGTGGCCATCGGCAGTCCGGTGGCCAAACTCTTCTTGGAACCGCAGAACACCACCACGATGCGGTCGGCCCGATCGAATTTCGCGAGATCGCCCACCAAGGCCGTCGCCGCCAACACGATGGCCAGCAGCGCGCAGCACACCGCGGTGAGTCCGACGATCCGCCACGGCGACATGGACTGCCAGATGCCCTCCACCATGCCCGCGCTGAACGCGCTGTAGACCACCAGCAGGATCGAGCCGCGATCCACCAGTTTGGTGGACTCGGCGTGGCGCGCGAGCCATCCGGAGATCCGGGGCCGCAGCAGTTGTCCGATGAGGAAGGGCACCAGCAGTTGCAGCACGATGTCCACGATCGCGCCGAGATCCACCTCGGCCTGTCCGGTGGTGCTCATGAGCAGGATCACCAAGGCGGGGGTCAGGAAGACGCCCAGCAGATTCGACAGGGTGGCGCTGACGATGGCTCCCGCCAGATTCCCCTTGGCGATGGCGGTGAACGCGATCGAGGACTGGACCGTGGACGGCACCAGGGTCAAGAAGAGCAAACCCGTGTGCAGATCCTCGGTGAGCACGGTGGGCACCAAGACATGCGAGGCCAGACCGAGCAGCGGGAACAGGACGAAGGTGCAGGCGAGCACGGTGAGGTGCAGCCGCCAGTGGGTGAGACCGGCCAGCGCCTCGGGAGGGTGCAGACGCGCGCCGTACAGCAGGAACAGCAATGCGATGGCAATCTTGGTCAGCCAGCCCACCACCTCCGCGCCGTCACCCCGGGCCGGAAAGACGCTGGCCAGGACGACTACCGCGAGTATCGACAGGATGAATCCGTCGATGTAGAACTTGCTGAGAAATCGCACCGGTCGAGATTAGTCCCGGATGTCGGACCGCTCGGTCGCGGAGGTTTGAAACGATGCGTGGGTGCTAATGTCAATATGAGTTAGCCGACAGGACCTGAATGCTTCGGAAAGGATCGCCGATGACCACAGCTCACGCAGTTCACGAAGCCCACGACCACAAGCACGGCCCCGAATGCGGGCACGTTGCCGTACCGCACGGTGATCACACCGACTACGCCCACGACGGCCATCTGCACCGCGCCCACGACGGGCACTACGACGAATGCGAGCCCGCCGGGCACGCCGCGCACGACGCCCACGAGCACGCCCACGGCGAGGGCTGCGGCCACGTGGCCGTGCCGCACGGCGACCATGTGGACTACATTCACGACGGCCACCGCCACGCCGCACACGACGGGCATTACGACGAGCACTGAGTCATTACGAGAACCGAGTACCGACCGAATCCCGCGCCCGCGACGGGGACGGCCAGCCGCGAGCTGGTCCGCTTCACCCTCGCCGGGCGCGAGTTCGTAGTGCGGCAGACCATTGTCGAACCCGGTGGCCAGAGCGGCTGGCACTATCACGACGGCACGCTGTTCGTGCTGGTCACCGGGGGCGACCTCGACCACCCGTGGACCGACTGCGTACCGGTCACCCATCGGCGCGGGCGGATCTTCCGAGAGCCCAGCGGACCGGAACACGCGCATCTGGCGCGCAATCTCGGGACGAAACCGCTGCGGCTGACCGTCCTCTACGTCAACCCGGCCGGAAGTCCGCTGTCACGCGGTATCCCTCCCCCGCCCTGCGCGCGCTGAACGACGAGTCCGGCATGCTGGCACCATGATCGAGATCGTCACCGTCGCCAGCGAGCGGGACCGGGCCGACGCCTATGCCATTCGCATGGCGGTATTCGTCGAGGAGCAGGGCGTGCCCGCGGAGATCGAGCTCGACGAACTCGACGCGACCGCCGATCACTTCCTGGCCCGCCTCGACGGGGAGCCCATCGGGGCCGGACGGCTGACGCGCCGCGACGACATCGGCGTACTCGGACGGCTGGCGGTGGCGAAGCGGGCGCGCGGCACCGGTTTGGGCGCGGCGCTGGCGCGCGCCATCGAGGAGCGGGCGCGCGAACGGGGACTGGTCGCGGTGGAACTGCACGCGCAGACCCAGGCGCAGGGCTTCTACGAACGGCTCGGCTACACGGCCTTCGGCGAGCCGGACTGGGAGGACGCGGGAATCGAGCACATCTGGATGCGCAAGCCGCTCTGAAATGCGCAAGCCGCTCTGAACTGGAGCGCGGTGTATCAGTGCGCGACCGGAGCGCGGTGTATCAGTGCGCGGCGGGTTCGCAGGCGTCGCGCAGCGAGCAGGACCCGCAGGCGCTGCCGCAGCCGCCGACCTCCTTGGCCGGGGTCAGCCCCTCGATGGCCTGGGCGGCGGCATTGGCTCCCGCGCCCAGCGTGAGGAAGGCGATCACCACGGTGCCGACCGGCACCAGAATCGCGGCGAGGCCACCGGCGACCAGCGCCACCACCCCGCCCGCGGCGAGCAGGATCCCGGCCCCGATGGACGTGGGCCCGGCCACTCGATTGGCCAGCCGAAAGGCTTCCTCCGAGGCCAGCGCCTCGTCGGTGTGCACCCCGAAGTAACGGTTCCCGGGCAGTGTGCCGGTCAGACCGAGCACCCCGGTGACGACGGCGACCGCCGCCAACACGAACAGGACCATTGCCA
Organism: Nocardia sp. CC201C; assembly: GCF_030010695.1. NCBI lineage: Bacteria > Bacillati > Actinomycetota > Actinomycetes > Mycobacteriales > Nocardiaceae > Nocardia > Nocardia sp. CC201C. The sequence continues at coordinate 16,392 of NZ_JASCXP010000103.1, read as the reverse complement.
CCACGAACACCCGAGCAGGCTACCAGCGCCACCCACCACGCCAGCGCCCGCCGGGTGTGAAGCGCACCTCCCGATCCCCCCGTCCAGCCCTTTTGGCAAGGTTGAAACACCCCTTTCACCAGGACCTTGTAACCAGCCCCAGCGCAACCCGTTGGTTCGCGGCGCGTCTCGGTTCTGGACTGAGTGGAGCGGAGGAGCGAAGCGGGGGAGCGGAGGGCAAATCAAACACAGCGGAGGGCAAGTTGGACACAGCAGGGCCACGCTTTACCCTGGTGAGCGACCTTATCGGGGATCGGCTAGAGCAGAAGGCAGGACCGTGCAGGACACTCGTGCGACCGACAGCACCGGCACCATCGAAGCCGGGAACGGAGACGTGCCCGCACACCGCTACAACGCCGACCTCGCGGGACGGATCGAGCGCAAGTGGCAGGGCAACTGGCGCGAGCGCGGCACCTTCCACGCGCCCAATCCGGTGGGCCCGCTGGCGGGCGACACCCCGGCCGACAAGCTGTTCATCCAGGACATGTTCCCCTACCCCTCGGGCGCGGGCCTGCATGTCGGCCACCCGCTGGGCTATATCGCCACCGATGTCTTCGCCCGCTACCACCGCATGCACGGCCGGAATGTGCTGCACGCCCTGGGCTATGACGCCTTCGGTCTGCCCGCCGAGCAGTACGCGGTGCAGACCGGCGCGCATCCGCGGGTGACCACCGAGTCGAATATCGCCACCATGCAGCGGCAGCTGGATCGCCTGGGCCTGGGCCACGATCGCCGCCGCTCCTTCGCCACCACCGATCCCGAGTACTACAGGTGGACGCAGTGGATCTTCCTGCGCATCTACAACGCCTGGTACGACGAGAAGCTGGGTAAGGCCCGTCCGATCGAACAGCTGATCGCGGAGTTCGAGGCCGGGGAGCGTACGGCCGAGGGCCGCGCCTGGGCCGAGCTGACCGCCGCCGAGCGCAATGCCGTGATCGACTCGTATCGCCTGGTCTACCAGACGGATTCGGTGGTCAACTGGTGCCCGGGGCTGGGCACGGTGCTGTCCAACGAGGAGGTCACCGCCGACGGCCGCTCCGAGCGCGGCAACTTCCCGGTGTTCCGCAAGCGCCTGTGGCAGTGGATGATGCGCATCACCGCGTACTCCGACCGCCTGGTCGACGATCTGGACGAGCTGGACTGGCCGGAGAACGTGAAGGCCATGCAGCGCAACTGGATCGGGCGGTCCCGGGGCGCGCAGGTGAAGTTCGAGGCGAACACCGCGGCGGGCGGGGTCGACACCATCGAGGTGTTCACCACCCGACCCGACACCCTGTTCGGCGCGACCTACGTGGTGCTGGCCCCCGAGCACGAACTGGTGGACCGGCTGACCGCCGCCGAGTACGCCGCGGGCACCGATCCGCGCTGGACCTTCGATTCCGCCAATCCCGCCGAAGCCGTTGCGGCCTATCGCAAGTCGATCGCCGCCAAATCGGATCTGGAGCGGCAGGAGAACAAGGAGAAGACCGGCGTCTTCCTGGGCTCGTACGCCACCAATCCGGTGAACGGCGCGCGCGTGCCCGTCTTCATCGCCGATTACGTGCTGAGCGGCTACGGCACCGGCGCGATCATGGCGGTGCCCGGCCACGATCAGCGCGACTGGGAATTCGCCACCGCCTTCGGCCTGCCCATCGTGGAGGTCATCTCCGGCGGCGACATCTCCCAGGGCGCGTACTCCGGTGACGGCCCGCTGGTGAACTCCGGTGAGCTGGACGGCATGGACGTAGCGGCCGCCAAGGCCGCCATCATCGAGCGGCTGGAGGCCGACGGGCACGGGCACGGCAAGATCCAGTACAAGCTGCGGGACTGGCTGTTCGCGCGGCAGCGCTACTGGGGTGAGCCCTTCCCCATCGTGTACGACGAGGACGGCCAGCCGCACGCGCTGCCGGAATCCATGCTGCCGGTGACGCTGCCGGAGATCGAGGACTTCGCACCGGTCACCTTCGACCCCGACGACGCCGACTCCGAGCCGTCGCCGCCGCTGGCCAAGGCCACCGACTGGGTGCACGTGGAGCTGGATCTGGGCGACGGCCGCAAGCGGTACCGCCGCGACACCAATGTCATGCCCAACTGGGCGGGCAGCTCCTGGTATCAGCTGCGCTACGCCGACCCCACCAATGCCGAGGCGTTCTGCGCGCCGGAGAACGAGCAGTACTGGCTGGGACCGCGTACCGCCGAACACGGCCCGAAGGATCCGGGCGGCGTGGATCTGTACGTGGGCGGTGTCGAGCACGCGGTGCTGCACCTGCTGTACGCGCGCTTCTGGCAGAAGGTGCTGTTCGATCTGGGTGACGTGTCCGGCTCGGAGCCGTACCGCCGCCTGTTCAACCAGGGCTACATCCAGGCGTACGCCTACACCGACGAGCGCGGTGCGTACATCCCGGCCGCCGAGGTGGTGGAGCGGGACGGAAAGTTCTTCTGGACTCCGCCCGCGGCGGACGGGGAGATCGAGGTCTTCCAGGAGTACGGCAAGATCGGCAAGTCGCTGAAGAACGCCATCTCCCCCGACGAGATGTGCGATCTGTACGGTGCCGACACCTTCCGCTTCTACGAGATGTCCATGGGTCCGCTGGACACCTCGCGGCCCTGGGCCACCAAGGACGTCGTCGGCGCGCACCGCTTCCTGCAGCGGGTGTGGCGACTGGTGGTGGACGAGGAGACCGGCGCGGCCAAGGTCACCGACGCGGAACCGTCCGGCGAGACGCTGCGACTGCTGCACAAGACCATCGCCGGGGTGGACGACGACTACGCCAACCTGCGCGACAACACCGCGGGCGCGAAGCTGATCGAGCTGACCAACCACCTGACCAAGCACTACCCCAACGGCGCACCGCGCACCGTGGCGGAACCGCTGGTGCTCATGCTGGCCCCGATGGCCCCGCATATCGCCGAGGAACTGTGGGAACGCCTGGGCCACACCACCGCCCTGGCCCACGGCCCCTTCCCGGTCGCGAATCCCGCACTGCTGGTGGCGGATTCGGTCGAGTACCCGATCCAGGTCAACGGCAAGGTCCGCTCCCGCGTCTCGGTCCCCGCCGACGCCGACAACGCCGCCGTGCAGGCGGCGGCCCTGGCGGACGAGAAGATCACGGAACTGCTGGGCGGCAAACAGCCCCGCAAGGTGATCGTGGTGCCGGGCCGCCTGGTGAACGTGGTCGCCTGACAGGGCGAACGCCACCGCTCGCGAGTCACGTCCGGTGGCGCTGTCGTCGGAGCCGCCGGTGCCGACCGGCAACGTCAAAGACGCTGTGCCGACCGGTAATCCGCCGGTGATCGCCCGTGCAGGCGCTTGAAAGCGCGGGAGAAGGCGAACTCCGAGGCGTAGCCGACGCTGTGTGCCACGGCCGCAACGGAATCGGCGCTGTCTCGGAGCCGCCGGGCGGCCAGTTCCATGCGCCAGCGGGCCAGGTAGGCCAGCGGCGGTTCGCCGACCAGGGCGCTGAACCGCCGGGCGAGGGTGGCGCGGGAGACGCCGACCTCGGCCGCGAGTTCTTCCACGGTCCAAGGGCGAGCGGGGCTCTCGTGCAGCAGCGCCATGGCCTTCGCGATCTCCGGATCGCGCAATGCCATGAGCCAGGAGGCCCCGTCCTCGGCGCGGTGCTCGGTCCACACCCGCAGAGCCTGCACGAACAGCACATCGACGAGCCGGTCGGTGACGGTCTGGGTACCGGGCCGGTCCTCACCGATCTCGGCGGTGAGCATGCGCAGGGTGTCGGCGAGTTCGCGTCCGGCCGCCGATTGGTCGGCGGGCAGATGCACCAGCGGCGGCAGCAAGCGCATGAGCGGATGCGCCGGGTAGGCGTCGTAACGGTAGGAGCCGCAGACGATCCTGGTCTCGCAGCCGTCACCGGGCAGCCGGATGACGCGCTGGCCGGGCGACGGCGCGATCCGCTCGAACGGCAGCAGCGGCACCTCCGGTGAACTGCACAGGGCATGCCCCGAACCCATGGGCAGCAGCGTGAAATCCCCCGCCGCCAACTGCACCGGCCGCTCGCCGGGCAACCGAATCCAGCAGCTGCCGCGCACCACGGCGTGGAAGGCGGCCTTGGGCATATCGTCGAGCTGAATGCCCCAGGGCGCGGCCGCCCGCAGCTGCGCGGTCACCGCCCCGCCGACCTTGGTTGCCGCGAGTACATCGGTGAGCACATCCATGCGGCTCATCGTATGAGACGATCTGCTATGTATCAGCGCTTCTTGGTCATGGTCCGTGCAGACCACTCCGCATAGCGTCTACGCCATGGGAAATACATACGCGGAACAGGTAATTCGCATGTACGAGCAGATGCGTGGCACGGTGCCGGAGGAGCTGGTCGCCCGGCTGCATCGCAATGCCGAAAAGCTCAGCCCACTGGGCGACAAGGCCCTACAGGTGGGTGACCGAGCGCCCGATTTCACCCTCCCGGGCGCGACCGGCGCGGACTTCACCCTTTCCGACGCCCTGCGCTCCGGACCGGTGGTGCTGACCTTCTACCGTGGCAACTGGTGCCCCTACTGCAATCTCGAACTGCGCGTTTTGCAGTCCAGGATCGACGACTTCCGAGCCCTCGGTGCCCGCCTGGTCGCCATTTCCCCACAGTCTCCTGATGATTCGCTCTCCATTGCCGAGAAGCACGAGCTCGACTTCGACGTGCTCTCCGACGGCGGCAATCGGATCGCGGCCGACTACGGGCTGCTCTTCACCGTGGACGAGGCGATCCGCGCCGACTATCTGACCGTCGGCGCGGACCTCTCCGCCGGAGACTGGGAGCTGCCCGTCCCCGCCACGTATGTCATCGGCCCGGACGGCACTGTCGTCTACGCCTTCACCGACGGCGACTACCGCCAGCGGGCCGAGCCCGAGGACATCCTCACGGCGCTGCGTCAGCACTTCTCCCAGTAGCCCGGGCGCTGGCGGCCGACGTCCGCGGTCGCCCGTGTTCATCGAGCGGCCGCGGCACCCGTCATACCGGGGGCAGCAGCACGTCGTTCAGGGTGACCATGGACAGGTTGCGTTCGCGGATGATGTCGGTGAGCTGGCCGTAGCAGCGGGTGACCGGGGGGAAGTTGGCGTGGCCGATGACGATCGACTGCGGCTGGAAGTACTTGTGGGCGCATTCGATCAGGTACTGCTCGGTGATCAGGCCGGAATCGGAGAGGGAGCCGTACCACATGACCGGGACGGTGTAGCCGAGGTCGGCGGCGATGCGGTCGACGGCGGCATTGTGGCGGCCGAAGGGCGGGCGGTAGTACGGGGTGCCGTCGACGCCGAAATTGTCGCGGAGGAAGGTTTTGGCGCGTTGGAGCTGAGTGGCGGCGGCCGAGGCGGAGACGGCGGTGAGGTCGGCGTGGTCCCAGGTGTGGTTGCCGAGCTGGATCTGACCGGATTCCACCAGGGGGCGCAACGTACTGCGGTGTTCCATCCAGGAGTCGTAGTACGCGGTGACGAAGAAGGTGAAGCGCGCGCCGGTGTCCCGCGCGAACCGGATGTACGCGCCGACCACCTCGGGGCTCGCGCCGTCGTCGACGGTGAGCGCCATACTGCTGCCCGGGCCGGGCAGGGCGGTGATGGTGCCCGCCGGAATCGGGGTCCGGGGTCCGGTCGGCGGCGCGGGCAACGGTCGCGGGGCGGCCGGGGGCGGCGCGGGCACCGCCGGAATGTCGCCGACCCCGAGTTCCGGTGTGCCGCTGTGGGCTCGGGTGCAGCCGGTCAGGGCGTAGGCGGTGCCCGCGGCGAGCAGTCCGAGCAGATTACGTCGGTCCATACGCGTGATCACTCCGAAGTATCGAGCCATCCCCAGCAACCCCACAGTTATAGCCGTGATCGGCTCTCGACCGTGAGCAACGCGCGGCACGTGCGGCAGACCGCGCCGGTTGCGCGACCCGAGCGGCGCCGGTCGGACGGCAATGCGGCGGCACTGCGCACGCCGGGCTCGCCGCGTGTGACGGGGCTCGCGCGCGACGGACTCGCGCGGAACGGACCCGCGTGTAACGAACTCGCGTACAACGGACTCGCATGCGAATCGGCTGCTGCGACACATCCTCGGCGACATCACCGCATGCACTCGACCGGAAGCCGAGCCGCGACACGCTCCGCGCGTGGCACTGCGCACGCCGGGCTCGCCGCGTGTGGCGGGCTTGTGTGTGGCGCGCAACGGACTCGCATGTGACGAGCTCGCGTACAACGGACTCGCGCGCAGCGGTCGCGGCAGGGATCAGCGCGGGATCGGGCGGAGCACGATTTCGGTGGGGTGGGCGTCGCGCGGGGTCTCGATGGCATTGCGCACGGCCCGCGCCACGGTCGACGGTTCCAGAAACTCCCGCGGCTGGTAGTCGCGCCCCTCCCCCGCCACGATCTCGCGCTGCATATCGGTGTCGATGCGGCCGGGGTGCACCGAGGTGACGCGCAATGCGGTCTCCTCCAGCCGCAGTGCGTCGGCGAAGGCGCGCAGCCCGAATTTGCTCGCGGCGTACACGCCCCATCCGGCGTTGGCGCGCAGCCCGGCCCCCGAATTGATCAGCACCACATGCCCGTTGGCGGCGCGCAGCGCGGGCAGCAACACCCTGGTCAACTCGGCGACCGCGATCAGGTTGGCCTCCAACGTATTCCGCCACTGCGCCACCGAGGAATCGGCTATGGTGCCGAGGTCGGCGACCCCGGCATTGTGGACCAATACCTCGAGCCGCTCGATCGGTTCCGCCGCGCGGGCAACAGCCTCGTAGTCGGTGAGCTCCACGGGAAATCCGGTCGCACCGGGCAATTCGCTCAGAATCGGAGCGAGCGACCGCTCGGTGCGCGCGCCCAGCATCAACCGATGCGTGGGCGCGAGTTCGCGCGCGACGGCCGCCCCCAACCCCCGGCTCGCGCCCGTGATGAGCGCCGTCGGACGGTTGTCGCTGCTACTCGTGTCGGAGGTGGCCATGCGACCACCGTAACGGGGATGGACAGCGGGCGATGATCCCGGGCGACGGCACCGACGGCCCACCGCGAATGAGCGCGGGGGCCGCGGCGACCGCCGTGAACTACGAGCTCCGCCGCGTGTGCATGTCCATTCGCTCCAGACGAAGGCCGACAAGGGTGAACGCTGCCGAACCCGAACCATCCCCCGATCACACCCCCGAACACCACGTCCACCGCGCATACCTGCCGGTGCCGTCGCAGAATAGGGCGATGACACACCCCGGGTTCACGCCCACTCAGCTCGCGGCCCGCGCCGCCTATCTGCTGCGCGGCAACGATCTGGGCACCATGACCACCGCCGCGCCGAAGCTCTATCCACACATGTGGAGCTGGGACGCCGCCTTCGTGGCGGTCGGCCTGGCCCCGCTCAGCGTGGAACGCGCCGTGGTCGAGCTCGACACGCTGCTGTCGGCGCAATGGCGCAACGGGATGATCCCGCACATCGTGTTCGCCAACGGCGTGGACGGGTACTTTCCCGGCCCCGCCCGCTGGGAGTGCCGACGGCTGGCCGCCGACGCCCCCGACGGCCCGGACACCTCGGGCATCACCCAGCCGCCCGTGCACGCCATCGCGGTGCAGCGGATTCTCGACCATTCGCGCCGCCACGGCCGCAGCACCCGCGCGGTCGCCGAGGACTTCCTGCACCGGCGCTGGCCCGACCTCATGCGCTGGCACCGCTGGCTGGCCTACGCGCGCGACCCCAAGCAGCACGGGCGCATCACCATCTATCACGGCTGGGAATCCGGGATGGACAATTCGCCCCGCTGGGACCGCGCCTACGCGAACGTGGTGCCGGGCGATCTGCCTCCGTACCAGCGCGAGGATCTGCACGTGGTGGACGATCCGACGCAGCGGCCCTCCGACCGCGAGTACGACCGCTACATGTGGCTGGTCGAGCAGATGCGCCGAGCGGGCTACGACGACTACCAGCTGGCGTCCACCATGAGCTTCGCGGTGGAGGACGTGTTCGTCACCGCCATCTTCTCGCTGGCCTGCGAGGTGCTGGCCACCATCGGCGACGACTACCGGCTGCCCAACGCGGACGTACGGGAGCTGTACGAATGGGCCGACTACTTCCGCGCGGGCGTCATCGCCACCACCGATGCGCGCAGCGGGGTGGCCAAGGACTTCGATCTGCGGGCCGACCGGTGGATCGAGACCGAGACCCTGGCCGTCTTCGCGCCGCTGCTGTGCGGCGGCCTCTCCCGCGACGCCGAGCGGCGGTTGCTGCGGTTGTTCGAGGGGCCGCGCTACTGCGGCCACCCCGATCTGCGCTACGCACTGCCGCCCTCCACCTCACCGGTGTCCAAGGACTTCCGCCCGCGCGAGTACTGGCGCGGCCCGGTGTGGCCGGTGATGAGCTGGCTGTTCTCGTGGGTGTTCGCCCGCCGCGGCTGGGCCGAGCGGTCCTTCATGCTGCGTGCGGAGGGCCTGCGCCAGGCCGGTGACGGCACCTTCTCCGAGTACTACGAACCGTTCACCGGCGAGGCACTGGGCAGCATGCAGCAGTCCTGGACGGCGGCCTCGGTGCTGGACTGGTTGGGCTGAGCACGCGGCGCTTTGTGGCGAATTCGTAGCGAACACCACAGCGGAGCTTCGCATGAGATGCGTCACAGGCGCTCTACTGTCGAGCGGCATGGACCGGAACCACCCGCTCGTGGCCCGCACCCACCTCGCCGCCGCCCTCGCGCTGGCCGCCCTGCTACCGCTGAGCGGTGCGGCGGCCGCCGCGCCGCACGGCCCCGACGTCTCCTCCTGGCAGCATCCGGGCGGCAGCGGCATCAACTGGTTCGCGGTCCGCGCCGCCGGACACCCCTTCGCCATGGTGAAGGCCACCGAGGGACTGAGCTATGTGAACCCGTACTTCGTGCCGGACAGTCTCATTATGCGGGCGGCCGGAGTAGCCCGGGGCACATACCATTTCGCGCGCCCCGCGCTGCCGCCCGAACCGCAGGCGGTCTTCTACTCGACGGTGGTGCTCGGACAGAACGGCCCGCTGGATCTGCCCGCGGTGCTGGACCTGGAAGACTCCGGCGGATTGCCGCCCGCCGCGCTGATCGACTGGACCCGCCGCTACCTGAACACCGTCGAGGCGCTGACCGGTCGGCCGCCGATCATCTATACGGGCGTGCACTTCTGGAAGACGGCCATGGCGAATTCCACCGAGTTCACCCGCTATCCGCTGTGGATCGCGGACTACCGCGGCAATGCCGCGCCCGAGGTACCCGGCGGCTGGCCTACCTGGACCTTCTGGCAGTACACCGATTCGGGCAGTATCTCGGGCATTCCGGGCCCCACCGATATCAACGTATACAGCGGAGCCCAAGGCGATCTCGGAGCTTTCGCACGGATGCCGGGCAGCGGCAGCGCGGGCGGATAGCGAACCCGCGCCGCCGGCCAGGCATCGAGAGCGTCGGACACCGACATTTCAGATGCCGATACCTCAGACGCCGATATTGCCGCCGCCCTGCCTCCACACCGCCACGACCGCGGGCCGGGGCTGGGCGGTCCCGCCGTCGGGCCAGTGCGAGGCGGGGTTCTCGACGGAGGCGTCGTCGACCTCGCCCGGATGCTGGACGCTGACCAGCACGCGCTGATCGGTCACGATCGGGCCGCAGGTCTCCGCGCCCACCGGCACGGTGAGGAACTGCTTGGTCTCACCGCGCCGCTCGCCCTCGAGCGTGACGGCGAAGAGGCCGTCATTGGACTTCAGGGCATTACCGTCGGTGGAAATCCACAGGTTGCCGTGCGGGTCGAAGGCCAGGTTGTCCGGGCAGGAGATGGGACTGACCTTGGACTTGTCGAAGCCCGCGAAATAGGTGTCGGCGACGGTGGGATCGCCGCAGACCAGCAGCAGCGACCAGGTGAACGCGGTGCCGGTGTGGTCGTCGACGAGTTCGAGGACCTGACCGTTCTTGTTCTGGTTGCGCGGGTTGGCCTCGTCGACGCCGGGCTTGCCGTCGGTGCCGCGCTTGCTGTTGTTGGTCAGCGCCACGTACACCTTGCCGGTCGCGGGGTTCGGCTCGAAGTCCTCGGGACGGTCCATCTTGGTGGCGCCGACCTTATCGCCGGCGAGCCGGGTGAAGACCGCGACCTCCTCGGCGCTCATGCCCTCGACCAGCGACTTGCCCTTGCCGTCCGCGCCGGTCTCCAGCAGCGGAATCCACTGGCCGGAGCCGGTGAAGCCGTTGTCCGAGGGCACCTTTCCGCTGCCGTCGATCTGATCCGGGTGGTCGCCGGTCAGTTTCGCGACGTACAGCGTGCCCTCGTCCAGAATGGTCATATTGTGCTTGCGCGCCGCAGCGGTGTTGCCCTGCTGAATCTTCTTGGCGGAGACGAACTTGTACATGTAGTCGAAGCGCTCGTCGTCACCGGAGTACGAGACCACGGTGCCGTCCGGGGTGACGTAGACGGTCGCGGCCTCGTGCTTGAACCGGCCCATGGCGGTGTGCTTGACCGGGGTGGAGGCGGGATCCCACGGGTCGAGCTCGACCACCCAGCCGAAACGGTTGGGCTCGTTGGGTTCCGCGGCCAGATCGAAGCGCTTGTCGTAGCGCTCCCAGCCGCGCGGCTCGTTGTTGTCGCCGCCGATGCCGTAGCGCTCGCCGCGCTCCTTCGCGGTCGGGTCCGCGAATTCACCGGCGAAGTACTGGTTGAAGTTCTCCTCGCCGGAAAGAATGGTGCCCCAGGGGGTTACGCCGCCGGAGCAGTTGTTGAGGGTGCCCGCGACCTTCAGCCCGAAGGCGTCGGCGGAGGTCTTCACCAGATCGCTGCCCGCGGCCGGGCCGATTAGCTGGAACTCGGAGGTGGCGGTGATGCGGCGGTTGTACTTGCCCATCACCGGGGTGAGCTTGCCGGAACCGGCCTCGCCCTCGACCTCGACCACGGTGAGACCGTGTGCGGCCCATTCGATCTCGACCTGCTCGCGGGTCGGATTCTTGTCGTCGTAGCCCGCGAACATGAACGGGCCGGTGGTGTACTCGTGGCTGGCCACCAGCAGGTAGCCGTTCTCCTGGCCCTCGATGGGCAGCAGCGCCGAGAAGTCGTTGTTGTAACCGAACTGCTTGGCCTGGGCCGCGGCGGTCTGGTTGGCGAAATCGAACTGGGGCGCGTCGGGCAGCACCGGATCGCCCCAGCGGATCACCACGCCCTGCTCGTAGCCTTCGGGCACGGTCACCGCGTCGGCCTTGTTGGGCGCGACCGGGGTGAAGTCGGTGCCGGTCCCCGTGCCGGGGCTGGTCTCGGCGGCGTTCTGTACGTCGTCGCCGTCACCGCAGGCGGCCAGCAAACCGGCCGTGCCGGTCGCCAGCACCACCGCCGCGCTGCCTTGGAGCATGCGGCGGCGCGACATGGCGGCCACGATGTCGCCGAAGTATTCTCCGGCGGACTTGTTGGGAACCTCGTGGGCGCAGGCATTGCCGCACTTGTAGCGGCAGGTGACGGCGGCGCGCGACGACGCGCCGTCATGCTTCACGAAGAGGGCGAGGGGTTTCAACACTGCATGCTCCCGGGATCGACTTGTCGGGCGCACCGTAACCAGGCCAGAAGAGCCGGAGGAGACGAGCAGATGAACAACCGACCAATTAGGTAGCCCTTAGTTTGCCGGAAGGATGCGGCACACCCTCCCGGCCCCCTAGAGCACCTGGGAGAGGAACTGCCGCAACCGCGGCGTCTCCGCGCTGTCGAACAGCTGGTCCGGCGTGCCGGTCTCCACCACCTGCCCGTGGTCCATGAAGACCACGCGATCGGAAACCGAACGGGCGAAACCCATTTCGTGCGTGACCACGACCATGGACATACCGTCGCGCGCCAGGTCGGCCATGAGGGCGAGCACACCCTTCACCAACTCCGGGTCCAGCGCCGAGGTGGCCTCGTCGAAGAACATGAGCTGCGGTTTCATGGCCAGCGCGCGGGCGATCGCCACCCGCTGCTGCTGTCCGCCGGACAGATTGGCCGGGCGCACATCGGCTTTGCCGGACAGCCCGACCTTCTCCAGCTGTTCCAATGCCAGCGTGCGCGCCTGCTCCTTGGACAGCCCGTGCAGCTTGCGCGGACCCAGCTCGATATTTTCCGCGACCGTCTTGTGCGGGAACAGGTTGAAATGCTGGAAGACCATGCCGATCTGCTGGCGCAGCTTGTCCGGATTCCCGGTGAGCACCGACTTCCCGTCCAGCAGAATGTCGCCCTTGTCCGGCTCATGCAGCCGGTTGAGCACCCGCAACAGCGTGGACTTACCCGAACCCGAGGGACCGATCACCGTGGTGGCCTTACCCGCGTCCACATGGATGTCCACCCCGCGCAGAATGTGCGTGCGGCCCAACGTCAAATGCAGCCCGGTACCAGTCAAAGAGGCACTCATGCGGCTGTGTCCTTTCGAGCATGAGCGGAGCGCTCCGTGGTTACGCTCCGCTGCCTCCTCCGCGCCTGACCGCTCATGCTGCTGTGTCCTTTCGAGCATGAGCGGAGCGCTCCGTGGTTACGCTCCGCTGCCTCCTCCGCGCCTGACCGCTCATGCGCCCCGTCCTTCCGTGATCACGGCCTGCTCGACCGGGTCGATCGGATCTTCCTTGCGGCCGGTGCGCAACCGGCTGTCGATGTAGTTCACCAGGTGCGTGAGCGGCACCGTCAGCAGCAGATAGACCAGGCCCGCCGCCACCAGCGGTGACAGATTTCCGGTCTGCGCGTTGAGATCCCGGCCCACCGCGAACAGCTCCCGCTGCGAGGCCAGCAGACCCAGGAAGTAGATCAGCGAGGAGTCCTTGATGAGCACGATGAACTGGTTCATGAGCGCGGGCAGCACCCGGCGCACACCCTGCGGAATCACCACCAGCGTCATGGCCTGCCGATAGCCGAAGCCGATGGCGCGGGCGGCCTCCAACTGCCCCGGCTCCACCGACTGGATGCCGGAGCGGAAGATCTCGCCGATATACGCCGACGACAGCAGCGCCAGCGCCACCGCACCCAACCAGTACGGATTGTTGCCCGTGATCTCCTTGACCACCGGCCCCACCCCGAGACCGATGAGCAGGATGATCACCACCGCGGGCAGGCCGCGGAAGATATCGGTGTAGACGCGGGCGGGCCAGCGCAGCCAGCGGGTGCGCGAGATGCCCGCCACCGCGAGCAGCATGCCGATGGCGGTGCCCAGCACGCCCGAAACCACCGCCAGGATCAGGGTATTCGGCAGGCCCGTCTTGATCAGGTCGGGGAACGCCTGCTTGTACAGCTCCCAGTCGAAGAAGGTGTCCTTCAGCTGCCGCAGCGTCGACTTCGGCTCTACCCCACCGTTATCGGCCCGGTTGTCCGCATTCTGCGCGGCGATGGCGGCGAAGTCGGGCAGCTCCGGCAGCGGCGCGGCCTTGGAGCCCGGCTTCCAGCCCGGCGGCAGTTCGCGCGGCACCCAGTCCTCGTAGAGCTTGGCGTAGGTACCGTCCGCGATCACCGCGTCCAGCCCGGCATTGAGGGCGTCGATCAGCGGCTGGTTGTCCTCGCGCACCGCCCAGGCCGCGAAGTTGTTGAGGCTGAAGGTGTTCTGCGCGATGGTCGTGGCGTCGCCCGGCTTGATCGCGCCCACCGCCTGTGCGGACGGGGCCACCCAGGCGTCGATCTGACCGGACTTCAGATTCGCGTACGCGGTGTTGTAGTCCGGGAACTTCACCGGGTCCAGGTGCAGTTCGTTGACGACGTACTCGTCCTGCACCGTGCCCTGCACCACGCCGACGCGGGTGCCGCTGTTCAGGTCGGTGAACGATCCGATGGCGCTGTTGCTCGGCACCACCAGCGAGAAGTAGCCGAAGTCGTAGCCGTTGGTGAAGCCCACCAGCTGACGGCGTGCGTCGGTGGTGGTGATGTTCGAGGAGCCGACGTCGAAGCGCCCGTTGGCCACCTGCGCCAGCAGACCCGCGAACTCGGTCCCGGTGAATTCGATCCGCAGGCCCAGCTTGGCGGCGACGGCCCGCAGCAGTTCGTTGTCGAAGCCGGTGAACGCGCCCTGGGAGTTGACGCAGATGCTCGGCGGCGCGTCCGACAGCGTGCCGACGCTCAGCTTGCCCGGCGTGATGAGTCCCAGCCGCGTCAGGTCGATGCTGTCGAGCGGTTGCACGTTCGGCGTGGTGTAGCGGTCCGAGGACGCGCCCTGCTGGCCGGTCGACAGTTTCGGCGGCAGCGCGGTGGCGGCGGCGGGCCCCGGGGGCGAACACAGGTCGTTCTCCGGTGCGGCAGCGCTGGGCCCGGTGCCCAGCGCCAGCATTCCGGCGAGTGTGACCAGCAACACCCCTGCGACCGCCGTCATGCGAGGTCGCCGCCCTGTGGGCCGGGACCTGACCGTGCGCAAGCAAACCATGACGAAACACCCTAGTCGGGGCGATTCGGCACACCAGAGTTGCGGTCAGCCCGCGCCCAACGGTGTCAGGCGATACCCGCCACCGACTCCGGGTTGAACTGATCGCGCCAGCGGATGGCCTGCTCGACGGTGCTCAGGTCGTAGTCGGGGCCGCCCGTACCCACGGTGAACAGGGTCGCGCCCGCCGCGACGAAGGCGGGGGCGGAGTCCACGCCCGGCCACTCCACCGATTTCTCGATCGCGCCCGCGTCGGTGCCGACCTCGGCGCAGTGGTCGGCCAGAATGCCGGTCTTGCGCTTCAACACCTCGAGGTCGGCGAAGCTGTGCCAGATATCGGCGTACTCGGCCACCAGCCGCAGCGTCTTCTTCTCACCGCCGCCGCCGATCAGGATGGGGATATCGCGCACCGGCTGCGGATTCAGCTTGGCGAGCCGGTCGGCGATGCGGGCCATCGACTCCTTGAACAGGGCCAAACGGCTTCCGGCCGTGCCGAATTCGTAGCCGTACTGCTCGTAGTCCTTCTCGAACCAGCCCGCGCCGACGCCGAGGATGAGGCGGCCGCCGCTGATGTGGTCCACGGTGCGGGCCATATCGGCGAGCAGATCGGGATTGCGGTAGCCGCCGCCGGTGACCAGCGCGCCGAGCTCCACCCGCTCGGTCTGTTCGGCGATCGCGCCGAGCATGGTCCAGCACTCGAAGTGCGCGCCCTCCGGGTCGCCGTAGAGGGGATAGAAGTGGTCCCAGTTGAAGACCACGTCGACCCCCAGATCCTCGGCGCGGCGGACGGCGTCGCGGATCAGCCCGTAGTCGGGCGCGTGCTGTGGTTGCAGTTGGACTCCGATACGAACCGGTCGGCTCACGTGGCACTCCCTAGTCGCGGCATGGACTATCCGTCTCGCTGTCCGAGGCTACCGATCCGGAGATGTGTCCGCCGCTTCAACGCGGCGGCGTTCACTCACAGGAGAACCCGCGCCCGCACACTGCCCGTCGCGGTCCGGACGCCTAGGATGTCGCGGACCCTCTACAACGGATCGTCCGGCACGTTCCTGCCGGTGAAGGGATGTAATTCCAGATGGCTACGGTCACCTTCGATCGCGCCTCCCGGGTGTACCCGGGTGCGGTCAAACCCGCTGTCGACGCCCTGGACCTGGAGATCGCCGACGGCGAGTTCCTGGTGCTGGTCGGCCCCTCCGGCTGCGGGAAGTCCACCTCGCTGCGCATGCTCGCCGGATTGGAGGAGGTGAGCACGGGGCGGATCCTCATCGGCGACAACGACGTCACGCACGCCGAGCCGAAGGAACGCGATATCGCCATGGTGTTCCAGAACTACGCGCTCTACCCGCATATGAGCGTGGCGGAGAATATGGGCTTCGCGCTCAAGATGGCGAAGGTGTCCAAGGAGGAGCGCGCGCAGCGGGTGCTGGAGGCGGCCAAGCTGCTCGACCTGGAGCCGTATCTGAACCGCAAGCCCAAGGCGCTCTCCGGCGGCCAGCGCCAGCGCGTCGCCATGGGGCGTGCCATCGTGCGGCAGCCGCAGGTGTTCCTGATGGATGAGCCGCTGTCGAACCTGGACGCCAAGCTGCGGGTGCAGACCCGCACCCAGATCGCCCAGTTGCAACGTCGCCTCGGCACCACCACCGTCTATGTCACGCACGACCAGGTCGAGGCCATGACCATGGGCGACCGGGTGGCGGTGCTGAAGGACGGGCTGCTCCAGCAGTGCGCCTCGCCGCGCGACCTGTACCGCGATCCGGCCAACCTGTTCGTCGCCGGATTCATGGGTTCGCCCGCCATGAACCTGTTCACGCTGGCCGTCGAGGGCGGCGCGGTGCACTTGGGTGGGCACCGGCTGCCGCTGCCGCGCACGGTCGCCGACGCCAGCGACGGCAGCGTCGTGGTGGGCATCCGGCCCGAACACTTCGAGATCGCCGGTTCCGCGAACGGGCTGAGCAAGGAAGCGGACGGGATCACCATGGAGGTGGACGTGGTCGAGGAGCTCGGCTCCGACGCCTACGTCTACGGTCGCGCCCTGGACAAGAGCGGCAACGAAACCATTGTGGCGCGGGCGGATTGG
>NZ_JASCXP010000102.1:0-19281 GCF_030010695.1 Nocardia sp. CC201C | reverse complement strand
TGGTGGTTGTGTGTAGATGCTGTGGGGTCTCTGAGAGCGGCGGCCTATCGGGCCGATCCGGGGGCAAGATGAGCGCATGGATGTCGTCGATGCGGTCGGGCCCAGCCTGACAGGGGTGCTGCACCGGAACCTGCTCTGGATGGGGTGGAATACGGTATTGGCTTGGATCCCGGTGGGTTTGGCGCTGCTGGTGTTCCGGATGGCGAAACCGCGGGAGCGGCGGCTGCCGGTGTCGCCGGTGTGGTGGGCGGGAGCGCTGCTGTTGCTGCTGTTCCTGCCGAACGCGCCGTACGTGGTGACCGATCTGGTGCATTTGCGCGATGACATCCGGTGGGCGGGGGACGGGCCGGTCGTGACCACCGTGCTGCCGGTGTACGCGGCCTTCATCGCCTCCGGGTTCGTGGCCTACTACCTGGTGCTCGGTGAGATGAACCGCTTCCTGGACCGGTCCGGCCTCGGGGCCTGGCGGACCCCGGTGACGCTGCTGACGCATCTGCTGTGCGCGGTCGGCGTCTTTCTGGGGCGCTGGGTGCGGCTCAATTCGTGGGAACCGGTGGTGCAGCCGCGCGACACGTTCGAACGCATGCTGCTGGCGCTCGGCTGGGAATGGGCCCCGCTCCTCATTTCCGCCGTCTTCGTGGCAACAGCGGTGGGGCACTTCGTGACTCGTGCGGTGGTCGAGGCGGCGACCGACAGTGTGCGCAGGGGAGCGCTGTCGCTGCGCACACTGGGGGCCGCGCGCCCGACCACCGGCCGCGCCTAGGACGTCAGGCGGCCGGGCCGATCACGAAATGCCCAGTCGCTCTTGGGCGATCACCCGTACCGCCTTCTTGTCAGGCTTGCCGAGCCCGGTCAGCGGCAGCTTGTCGATGACCACGACATTCTTCGGCACCTGCACCGAACCCTTGCGCTGCTTGACCGTGGCCTGGATCTGCGCGGTCACCGTGTCCACCGCGGCGGCATCGGCGGCAGTGGCCGCGTCGAGCACCACGACCGCGGTCACCGCCTCGCCCCACTGCGGATCCGGCACGCCCACCACCGCGACATCGAGGACGGCGGGATGCTCGGACACCACGTCCTCCACCTCGCGCGGGAACACATTGAACCCGCCGGTCACGACCATATCCTTGCTGCGTCCGACGATGTGCAGGAAGCCGTCCTCGTCCTCGCGGGCGAGGTCGCCGGTGTGCAGCCAACCGTTCTTGAACGTCTCGGCCGTCACCTCGGGCAGGTTCAGGTAACCGGCCGCCAGCAGCGGCCCGGAGACGCAGATCTCGCCCACCTCACCCTGCGGCACGACCTCGCCCTTGTCGTCGATGAGAGCGACGCGCAGCGCGACCGAGGGCCGCCCGCAGGAGCTCAGCCGCGCCGTGTCGTGCTCGTCCTTGGCCAGGTAGCTGATGGCCATGGGGGCCTCGGACTGCCCGAAGTACTGCGCGAAGATCGGCCCGAAGCGCTCGATGGCCTGGGTCAGCCGGTTCGGATCGATGGCGGACGCGCCGTAGTAGACGGTCTCCAGCGACGACAGATCCCGCGTCTTCGAGTCCGGGTGGTCGAGCAGCGCGTAGATCATGGACGGCACCAGCATGGTGGCGCTGATCTTGTGCTCCTCGATGGCCTTCAGCACCTCACCGGCGTCGAAGCGCGGCAGCACGATGCATTCACCGCCCAGCAGCACCACCGGCACGAAGAACGCCGCGCCCGCATGGGAGAGCGGCGTGCAGATGAGGAATTTCGGACGCTTCGGCCACTCCCATTCCGACAGCTGGATCTGCGTCATGGTGGCCATGGTGAGCGCGGTGCCGACCACGCCCTTGGGTTTGCCGGTGGTGCCGCCGGTGTAGCTCACCGAGATGACATCGTCGGGCCGCAGTTCGGTGGCCTCGATCGGTTCGGGTTCGAACTTCTCCACCTCGGCGAGGAAGTCCACGCCGACATCGGCCAGCTCGTCCGGTACGGGGCCGAGGACGAGCACCTTGGTCAGGTTCGGCACCCGGTCGACCAGTGCGCGGGCGCGCTGCACGAAGGCGGGTACCGGATCCAGGATCAGGGTGGTGATGCCGGCGTCGGCGAGGACGTACGCGTGATCGTCGAGTCCGCCGATGGGGTGCAGCGCGGTCCGCCGCTGCCCGCGGACCTGCCCGGCCGCGATGGTGAACAGCACCTCGGGACGGTTGAGCGCGAGAATGCCGACCGGCGTTCCGGTGCTCACGCCATTGGCTTCGAACGCGGCCACGTACCGGCTGATGGCGTTCAGCACGTCCGCACCGGTGAGCACGGTATCGCCCAGTGTCACAACGGGATTGCGCTTGTGGCGGCGCAGTCCGGCGAGCAGGCTGTGGCCGTTGTGCACCGGCATCCGCAGGCGGGTGTCGGGATCGATGGCAGTCATGGGTAATTCAACTCCCGTTCCGGTCAGGCGCTGGGCGCGGCGTAGAGGGTGACGACGGTGGCACCGCCGAGTCCGAGGTTGTGGGCGAGGGCGATCCGAGCATCGGGTACCTGCCGCTCACCGGCGAGACCCCGCAGCTGCCAGGACAATTCGGTGGCCTGCGCGAGTCCGGTGGCCCCCAGCGGGTGGCCCTTGGAGATGAGGCCGCCGGAGGGGTTCACCACCCAGGTGCCGCCGTAGGTGGTGGCCCCGGATTCGGCCAGCGCACCGGATTCGCCTTCGCCACAGAGTCCGAGGGCTTCATAGGTGATGAGTTCGTTGATGGAGAAGCAGTCGTGCAGTTCGATCACGTCGACATCGCCGATGTCGATTCCGGCGCTGTCGAATACCCGCTGTGCGGCGCGACGGGTCATACCCGAGCCCACCACATCGATCATCGATCCGGAGGCGAAAGCGGCGGAATCGTCGGTGGCCAGTTCCTGGGCGAGGATCTCCACGGCCTGCGCCTCGAGTCCGTGCTCCCGCACGAACTCCTCGCTCACCACCACCGCGGCCGCCGCCCCGTCGGACATGGGGGAGCACTGCGAGCGGGTGAGCGGTCCGTGCACCGGCTTGTCGGTCAGCACCTCGTCGAGGGTGTACGCGTTCTGGAACTGCGCCAGCGGATTCCGGGTCGAATGTTCGTGGTTCTTCACCGCCACCCGCGCCAGCTGCTCGGGCGTGGTGCCGTACCGCTTCATGTGTTCGATGGCGGCATTGCCGAAGAACTGCGTGGTGATGGGTGCGTTCCCGAAGTCGAACTGCCCGCGCATGACGGCCAGGTGGTGGTCCACGGTGGTCGCCTTGGGCTTGCTGGCCGGCCCGGCCATGGCCTCCTTGGTCATCTGCTCGAACCCGACTGCCAGCGCCACGTCGGCGAGGCCGGCGCCGACCCATTCCCGGGCCAGCATGAGCGCGGTGGAGCCGGTGGCGCAGTTGTTGTTGACGTTCACCATCGGAATGCCGGTGAGTCCGATGTCGTAGAGGGCGCGCTGCCCGGCCGCGGACGGCTGGAAGACGTAGCCGGCGGCGACGCGCTGGATCCGGTCGTAGCCGATGCCCGCGTCGCCGAGCGCCCCGCGTACCGCCTCCGCGACCATCTCCGGATAGGTCCAATCGCGGGAGCCGATCTTGACGAACGGCGTCATGGCGACACCCACGATGAATACGCGTCGCATACTTGGCACTCCTTCTGTCGGAAAACTGCTGCGAATTGGTGCGGTGCGCTAGTCGGCGCGCGGAATACGGCCGTCGATATCGGTGAATCCGTACTCGTCCGCGAGATCGGCCACCCGCCAGGCTTTTCCGGTCCGCTTGCGGCGTTCGGGATCGGCGGCCAGTGCGACCACGGCACGGCCCGGGAAGCGCGGCGACTCGGCGGCGTCGAGGTCGAAGGTGCCCTCACCAGGCAGCGTGACCACCCGACGGCCGTGTTCGTCGGCCGGAACCATCTGCAGCAGTTCGGTATTCACGATGCCGGGCCAGATGGACACCGCCGTGACCTCGGTATCGGCGAGATCGTGCGCGAAGTCGGCGGTCATCCGGTCCAGGGCGTTCTTGCCGACGCCGTAGACGGCATTGTGCATGTGCCGCTGCGCGCCGGGCGAGGACACGTTCACGATCAGTCCGCCCGCCTCGATGAGCAGGGGAGCGGCGAAAACGCTTGCCACGTAATGGGATCGCACCCCGATATCGAAGGTCTCGTCCCAGGCTTTCGGCGGCACGTCCCAGAACTTGCGTCCGAGCCAGCGCGCCGCCGACGGCGAGTTGTAGACATTGTTCACCAGCACGTCGAGTCGCCCGTGGTCGGCGCGCACCTGGGCGAAGAGCCGTTCCACCGCCGCGTCGTCGTGGTGATCGCACACCACCGCCACTCCCGCGCCGCCGAGCTCGGTGATCTCGGCGGCGGTGGCGTGCACGGTTCCGGGCAGCTGTCCGGCCGTGGTGCTGCGGCCGGTGACGTACACGGTCGCACCCGCCGCGCCCAGCTCCAGGGCGATGCCCTTGCCGATACCGCGACTCGCGCCGGTGACCACCGCGACCCGGCCGTCGAGAATCTTGGGTATTTCGCTCACAACCGCTGGACACTACCTTGAAATAAGAACGTGTTCTAGAAGTTGGAGGCGGTAGTGGAGAACAGCCATCGCACGGTGCGGACCAGCGGCATCGATATGCATGTCACCGAGCGGGGGCAGGGGCACCCGGTGGTGTTCTGTCACGGGTTCCCGCACACCGGTTTCGTGTGGCACCACCAGGTCGAGGCGCTGGCCGCGGCGGGCTACCGGGCACTGGCCCCCGACCTGCGCGGATATGGTCGCACCGACGCTCCCGACGCTCCCGAGGCGTACACCAACGCGGCCGTCATCGGGGATCTGCTCGCGCTGCTCGACGACATCGGAGCCGAGCGGGCCGTCTTCGTCGGCCTGGATTTCGGGGCGCAGCTGGTGTGGGAGCTGGCGTTGCGCGCCCCCGAGCGGGTGGACGGCGTCATGGTGTTGAACAATCCGTTCGCCCCGCGCCCGCCCAAGCCGCCGTCGGCGTTCTGGACCAAGGCCGCGCGGCGGCACTTCCTGCACCTGTCGTACTTCCAGGAGCCGGGTGTGGCCGATGCCGAACTCGCCGCCCGCCCACGGGAATTCCTGGCCCGGGTGTACTACTCGCTCAGCGGCGCCTACCACTATCTCGACACCTGGAAGAATCCTCCCGGCCTCGGCTACCTGGACGTACTGCCGGATGCCCCCGCACTGCCGTGGTCCTGGCTCACCCAGGAGGAATTCGACACTCTCGCCGCCGATTTCGAGCGCACCGGATTCACCGGCGGCCTCAACTGGTACCGCAATCTGGACCGCAACTGGGAACTGACCGCCGACTTCGCCGACGCGACGGTGAGCGTGCCCGCCTATTTCCTCTACGGCGAGCACGATCCCGATATGGAGGGCTTCAGTGGCCGCGATCCGCTGGCCACCATGCGGGCCGCGGTCCCGGACCTGCGCGCGGTGGTGGAGGTGCCCGGTGCGGGACATCTGGTGCAGCTCGAGAATCCGGGCGCGGTGAACGAGTTCCTGCTCACCGGCCTCGGCGGTCTCGGGCTGACTCCGGCCACGACGTCCGCGTACCGCTAGACTGCGCGACGTTCGCGTACGGCTGGACTGCGCGACGTTCGCGTACGGCTGGACCGCGCGACGTTCGCGTACGGCTGGACCGCGCGACGTTCGCGTACCGCTGGACCGTGTGCGACGTTCGCGTACCGCTGGACCGAAAGAGCCGTTCCGCGTCTCGGGGGCGCGGTGACTCGGCGACGGCGTCGCCCTTCGATACGCCCTGCCGGTAGGCGTGACGCGGCTCGCGTTCGTCCCTGCCGGGCAGGTCGGCGATGCGCCGATACGGTGGCCGCATGGCAATCGAACAGGGGAGCCGACTCGGCTTTCCGGGCGGCGTCACCGCGCTGGTGCTGCTCAGCGCCGGGGCCGGGGCCATGGACGCGCTGGTGTTCACCGAACTGGGCAAGGTATTCGCCAGCGTGCTGACCGGCAACCTGGTTCTGCTCGGTGTGGCCGTGGCACTCCCGTGGACGGATATCGCGGGTCCACTCACCGTGCTGGGCGGCTATGCGGCGGGCATCGTGGTGGCGGCCCGATGGTGTCGGGCCGAGCGTGGTCGCCGTGCGCGCCGGGTGCTCGAATGTTTACTCGCCGAAGCGGTTCTGGTGAGCGTACTCGCCGGACTGGCCGCATCCTTCGGGGACGGGCTCGGCCGGGCGTCGCTGCTGGTACCGGCCGCGCTGGCCATGGGCATGCAGTCCGCGCTGGTGATGGCGGCCGATCCGAATTCGCCCACCACTTATCTGACGAGCACGTTCACTCGCTTCTGTAGCGATCTCGCCACGACCGGGAAAGCGGACCCGTGGTCGTCGGCACGCATCGCCGGTCTGGTGATCGGCGCGGGTGGCGCTGTGGCCCTGAGCAATGCGGCGGGGTGGTGGGCATTCATGGCGCCCGCGGCATTGATCGTCGCGGCGGTGGGCTTCGTCTGGCGCGGTGTCCGCGCCACACCGACGACCTAGCCGAAGTGACCTAGCCGCAGCGACATAGCCGAACCCGCGAGTCCACCGGCCACCGCGGCTGCCGTGCGGCCGGTGGGCGCGGCCGAGCCGCTATCGTTCACGGTTCGATTCGTCCTCGATGCCTTCGGTGTCGAAGCGCTCCTTGCGGACGGTCCCGGAGACGGTCTGGCTGTCCTCGACCTCGTCGACCGCCAAGCGGACGCGCTCGACCGGGACGGCCTCGGTGTCGACGCTCAGCCGGTCCTCGTGCAGGGTGACCTCGCGCTCCTCTTCGCCGATATCAACGCGTTCCGCGGTGCGCGGATCGGTGATCGGCTCACGTTCGATGCGGACCTCCTCGTGGGTGGTCGGCACCGTGACGGTCTGCTCCTCGGTCACCACGTATGCATCGCGACGGCAATCACACGGTGGGGGCACGGGTGCGCCCGCCATGGATCAGCGCTTCCCGGGTTGGGGTTCGGGACGAATCGTGTCGAGGCGGTCCGCGCAGCGGGTGAGCAGGTCCAGCAGGGTTTGCCGTTCGGCGGCGCTGAACTCCTCGGCCAGGGCGCGTTCGACGCGGACGGCGCGGGCGTCGGCATCGTGCATCACCTGCTCGCCCTGTTCGGTCAGGCGGGTTTCCAAGACATTTCGATGCCAGGCGTGCGGGGTGCGCACGATGAGCCCGCGGTCCTGGAGGTTGGTGAGGATCGTATTCATGGTCGGCGGGGTGACGCCGCACAGCCGGGCCAGGGCGGCGGCGGAGATGCCGGGATTCTCGGTGAGGAAGAGCAGGGCGGCGTACTGCGCGACCGTCACCCCGGCCGGTTTGAGGGCGGCGTTCTTGGCCGCGTTGAGAGCCTGCTCGGCGCGTTTGACATAGGAGCCGATGCGCTCGGCGGCAGGCATGGCGGTCATGCACGCATGGTATCCGGTCGTCCCATGATTAGTGTCTTGACGATCATTAGAACTCTAATCTACATTCGTAGCCGCTCAATGATGAGTAGTCACTCATTCGTGCTGTCGAGAAGAGAAACCCATGCTCACCGCACCTCGTCGCATGCCGACGTCCATCGCGACCCTGGCGGCGGCACTCGTCCTCACCGCCTGCGGGCAGTCCGACGAACCGGCCGCGAGCTCGAACGATCCCGGGACGCGGGTCGTCACCGCCTACACGCTGCCGGATGACCGCGCCTATCCCGAGGGCATCGCCCTCGACGCCCGCACCGGCGACACCTACGTCGGCTCCTACGCCAATGGCGCGGTCTACCGGGCCGCCGCCGGTGCGACCGCGGCGGAGGTCTTCCTGCCCGCCGGCACCGACGGCCGGGCCACGGCCAACGGCATGAAGGTCGACGACCGCGGTCGGCTGTGGGTCACCGATTCCACCGCCGGGGTAGCCGTCTACGACATCGCCACCCGGGCACTGGTCGCGCGCTTCGACGTGCCGGGCGATGCGCCGCGTTTCGTCAACGATCTCGACTTCGCGCCCGACGGCACCGCCTACCTGACCGACAGCATCCGCTCGGTCGTCTACCGCGTGACCCCCGAGCACGTCGCCGCCGGCGGGAATGCCGAACTCGCACCGGTATTCGATCTCGCGCCGCATCTCGAACCACTCCCGGAGGATGCCTTCGGCATCAACGGCATCGTGGTCGATCCGACGGGCCGGTATCTGCTGATCGTCGATATGACCGGCGGGGATCTGTACCGCATCGCGACCGCGCCCGACGCGGCGGAGCCGGTGCGCAAGGTGGTCCTGAACGGTGGCGACGTGGCGCACGGTGACGGCCTGGACCTGGTGGATCACACGCTGCGGGTCGCCCACAACACCACCAACACGCTGAGCCGCTGGACCATGTCCGACGACTACACCACCGCCACCCGCACCGAGCGGTTCACCGACGAATCCCTCGCCATCCCGACGACTCTGGTGCGTGTGGGAGATCGAACGCTGGTCGTGGCCTCCCAGTTCGACAAGGGCGGGCCGATGGCCCCGGGAACGCCCACGACGCCTTTCCGGATTGTCGCTGTACGTATCTGAGGGGGATTGGACCCGCTCACCCCTAGTGCATCAAACTGGTTTGATGTATTTTCGAGGCATGGTGGTCGATCGGGTCCCGCTCCTCATGCGGATGGCCTCGCACCCGTTGCGCTGGGCGCTGCTCACCGAGTTGGCGGGCAGTGACCGGCGCGTGCGGGAACTGGTCACCGCGACCGGGGAGCCGCAGAATCTGGTCTCCTACCATTTGCGACTGCTGCGCTCGGCCGGTCTGGTGACGGTGCGGCGCAGCAGTTTCGACGGCCGCGACAGCTACTACCACCTCGACCTGGACCGCTGCGGCACGGCCTTCGCCGCGGCATCGGCGGCGCTGCATCCCGCCCTGGCTCCCACCGTCGACGCCGCCGGGGAGCCGTCCGGCGCGGTGCTGTTCCTGTGCACCGGAAACAGTGCCCGCTCGCCGATGGCGGAGGCGCTGTTGCGCCGGCGGGGTGGCGGTGCCCTCGAGGTGGCCAGTGCGGGCAGTCATCCCAAGCCCGCACTGCATCCGAACACCGTGCGCGTCATGCGGGAGCGGTACGGCATCGACCTCGGCGGTCACGGCACCATGGGACTGTCGGCCGTCGCCGACCGCCACTTCGACTACGTGATCACGTTATGCGACAAGGTCCGTGAGGTACCCCGTGACCACGGGTCGGCCGTCAGCATGCACTGGAGCATGCCGGACCCGGCGGCCGCCGGGTCCACTCCGCAGGCCGAATACGCCGAGTTCTGCCGTGTCGCGGCTGAACTCGACACCCGTATCCGATTCCTGTCGACCGCTATCAGACCCACATTCACTCCCAGGAGTGTCGATTATGTCGAACACCGCAACTGACCAGATCAGCGTCCGCTATATGGTCGACGATGTCGCCGCCGCGCTCGCCTTCTACACCGACAACTTCGGCTTCAGCGTCGATCTCGACGCCGCCCCGGTTTTCGCCGGAATCAGCCGTGGCCCACTGCGACTGCTGCTCTCCGGGCCGAAGAGTTCCGCCGGCCGCCCCATGCCCGACGGCGAGGTCCCGCACCCGGGTGGATGGAACCGCGTCCAGCTCATCGTCGACGATATCGCCGCCGAGGTCGAGCGACTGCGTGCCGCCGGGGTGCCGTTCCGCAACGACATCGTGAAAGGCCCCGGCGGACAACAGATCCTGCTGCTCGATCCGGCGGGTAATGTCGTCGAACTCTTCCAACCGGCGGCAGGCTGACCCGCGCGGAGCTACTCGCTTTCGGCGAGGGCGGCCAGACGGTCGATGGAGGCCAGTAGCTTGTCCGGGGTCGTCGCACGGGCTCGGGGGAGGCGCTTCTCGTCGGTCAGGTTCGACCAGTCGTAGGTGTGGGTGACCCGAGTCCGGTTGTCGCCCAGGGGCTCCAGTTCCCAGCGCCACAGGTGGCCGGGGGAGTCTTTGCCGGGTTCCGAGGGCAGCCAGGCGATGCGGCGGCCCTCCTCGAACTCGACGATGTGGTTCTCGCGGACATGGCCGTTGGTGAGCGTCATCGTGAACACCGCACCCGCCGCGCGCACGCGCTGCCCGTCCGGTGCGCGATCGAGATTCTCGTTGCCGTCCCAGCGCGGCTGCTGTGCCGGATCGGCGATGAGGTCGAAGATCCGCTCCGCGTTGGCGGCGACTTCCCGGCTGGCGCTCACGACCCGTGCGACATCAATGCTGTCCGTCATGCCTCGATCGAAGCATATGACCGGTGTACAACCAATGCCGCCACCGCGGCGGCGAGCAGGACGGCGGTGGCGATACCGAAGGCCGCGGTGTACCCGCTCCCGAGCACCGGTGCGACGACCAGCGGGCCGAGCGTCTGCCGTCAGCTCGGTTGTCGCGCGGCTGATCTCTCGTCAGCGCCGCGTCACGCGTTGGGCGTAAGCGGCCCTCGCCCGATGCGGCGACCCACCTGGTGCAGCGGCACGGCAGGCGCGACGGTAGGGCAGGCGTGAACGTAGGGCATGTGTGGCGAGACCCCTAGCGACATTCACGGCCCCGATCGACACCGCCAACGGCATCGCCGTCCGCCGATCGCCCGCCGAGTGGAATGCCAACGCCCGCAGAGTGGTCCGGGCAAGAGTGGGCGGCAACCCGCACCGCCCTGGATCAGCCGGATGCGATCAGCGCGGCAGG
Organism: Nocardia sp. CC201C; assembly: GCF_030010695.1. Taxonomy (NCBI): domain Bacteria; kingdom Bacillati; phylum Actinomycetota; class Actinomycetes; order Mycobacteriales; family Nocardiaceae; genus Nocardia; species Nocardia sp. CC201C. The sequence continues at coordinate 8,635 of NZ_JASCXP010000102.1, read as the reverse complement.
TCGGCGGCGGCCGACTCGTCGAGCAGCCAGGTGGTGGACTCCGCTCCGACCGCACCGGCGGACGGGACGTCCAGGGGTGACGCGCCATTGAGGGCGGCGGCCACCGCGGCGGCCTTGGCCTCGCCGGAGACCACCAGCACCACGTGGCGGGACTGCCGCACGGCGGGCAGCGTCAGCGTCACCCGCACCGGCGGCGGCTTCGGCGAATCCGTCACCGCCACGACGAGTTCGTGTTCTTCGCGAACCGCATCGGTATGCGGGAACAGGGAATTGACATGGCCCTCGCCGCCCATGCCGAGCAGGTGCAGGTCGAAGAAGCCGTTGTCGCCGAGATGGCTGCGCACGGTGCGCAGGTACGCCGCCGCCGCCTCGAGCGGGTCCGGGTACTCGCTGTCGGATGTGGCCACCGGGTACACGCGGGAGGGGTCCACCGGAACATGGTCCAGCAGCGCCCGCCGGGCTTGCAGATCATTGCGTTCCGGATCGTCGGCGGGCAGGAATCGTTCATCACCCCAGAAGATGTCGATGCGCGACCAGTCGATCTCCCCGGGGGCCCGCCGCACCACCTCGAGCAGGCCGATGCCGGTGCCGCCGCCGGTCAGCACCACCGATGCCGACCCGCGCAGCCGCTGGGCCTCGACCACCTGGGCGACGAACCGCGCGGCGGCGGCCTCGACCAGATCCTCGGTGCCGGTGAAGGTTTCGACGGCGGGCTTACTCATAGGTCACCCTTTCGATGCCGGTGAGGGCTTCGGCGTAGATGTCGTCGGCTTCCAGATGCCGCAGCTCCTCCGCCAGACAGTCCCGGGTCTCCCGGCGCGCCAGTGCGAAGCGCTGCGACGGCTCCCCGGTGCGGGCCAGGGTCGCGGTCCGACCCTCCTGCGGTCGCGAGATCGCGATCGACACCGTGGGCCTGCGGATCTCGACCTTCAGATCACCGGACCGGCGCAGCACCGGGCAGGACAGCCGCGCGGCCAACCAGCCCGCCAGCATGTCCAGGGCCGGTTCGTCACGCAGACCCGACACGGTCACGGACTCCACGGGTTCGAATGGGGCCTCGTCGAGCGCGGCGGCCAGCAGCGCCCGCCAGTAGGTGACCCGGCTCCACGCCAGATCGGTATCGCCGGGCGCGTAGGCGTTGCGCCGCTTTTTGATCGTGGCCTGTGGATCCGGCGCGAAGGTGGCGTCGGTGATGCGGCGGGTCGCCAGGCGGCCCACCGCGTCCTTGGACGGGAACTCCGGTGCGCCGCGCGGCCACCACGCCACCACCGGGGTGTCCGGCAGCAGGAACGGGGTGACCACGCTGGCCTCGTGGGAGACCAGATCGCCCTGCAACCGCAGCACTATCACCTCGGCCGCGCCCGCGTCACCGCCGACCCGGATCTGCGCGTCCAGCCGGGTCGCCGCGGTGCGATCCCCGCGCGCCAGCACGATGACGCGGCAGGGATGTTCGCGGCTGGCGTCGTTGGCGGCCTCGATGGCGTCCTCGGCCTCGGAGCTGTCCAGGGTGCACACCACCAGGGTGAGCACCCGGCCCACGGTGATCACGCCATTGGCCTCGCGCAGCGAGATGAGGCGCTTGGATACCTCGCGGGTATCCGTATCCGGCATGTCGATGATCACGGCCGCCGCCATTCCCGCCCGCTGCGCGCGAGCATCTCGTCGGCTGATTCCGGACCCCAGGTGCCCGCCTCGTACGGTTCGGGTCGCCCGTCGGCCGCCCAGCGTTCGAGGACGGGATCGAGGATGCGCCAGGACAATTCGACCTCCTCGTTGACCGGGAACAGCGACGGCACCCCGAGCAGCACGTCGAGGATGAGCCGCTCGTACGCCTCGGGGGAGTCCTCGGTGAACGCCTCGCCGTAGGAGAAGTCCATGTTCACGTCCCGGACCTCCATGCTGGAGCCGGGCACCTTGGACCCGAACCGCATGGTGATGCCCTCATCCGGCTGCACCCGGATGACCAGCGCGTTCTGGCCGAGCTCCTCGGTCATGGTCTGGTCGAAGGGCAGGTGCGGAGCCCGTTTGAACACCACGGCGATCTCGGTCACCCTGCGGCCCAGGCGTTTTCCGGTGCGCAGATAGAACGGCACACCGGCCCAGCGGCGCGTCTCCACGGCGAGGGTGATGGCGGCGTAGGTCTCGGTGGTGGAGTCGGGGTCGAAGCCCTCCTCCTGCAGCAGTCCGGCCACGGGCTCACTGCCCTGCCAGCCCGCCGTGTACTGCCCGCGCGCGGTCGTCTCGTCCAGGGGTTCGACGAGTTTGGTCGCCGAGAGCACCTTGATCTTCTCGATCTGCAGCTGCTTGGGCTGGAAGCTCACCGGTTCCTCCATGGCGGTGAGCGCCAGCAGTTGCAACAGATGGTTCTGGATGACGTCGCGTGCCGCCCCGATACCGTCGTAATACCCGGCGCGCCCGCCCAATCCGATGTCCTCGGCCATGGTGATCTGCACATGGTCGACGTAGTTGGCGTTCCAGATCGGATCGAACAGCTGGTTCGCGAAGCGCAGCGCCAGGATGTTCTGCACCGTCTCCTTGCCGAGGTAGTGGTCGATGCGGAAGACCGTCTGCTCCGGGAACACCCGATTCACCAGGGCATTGAGATCCTGTGCGCTGTCCAGGTCGTGTCCGAACGGCTTCTCGATCACCACTCGTCGCCACGGCGCGGGATCGCCCGCACCCGGGGCCGGTTGGGCCAGCCCGTTCTTCGACAGCTGATCCAGCACGACGGGGAACTCGGTCGGCGGAATCGCGAGGTAGAAGGCGTGATTGCCGCCGGTGCCGCGATCGCGGTCGAGATCCTTGAGGGTGGTGGCCATCCGGTGGAAGGCCCCGTCGTCCTCGAAAGTGCCCTGGACGAAACGCAATCCCTCGCGCAGCTGTTGCCACACTTCCTCCCGGAAGGTGGTGCGGGCGGAGGATTTGATCGACTCGTGGACCAGATCGGCGAACTCGTCGTCGCTCATATCCCGTCGGGCGAACCCGACCAGGGCGAAACCGGGCGGCAGCAGCCCCCGGTTCGCCAGGTCGTAGATGGCCGGCAGCAACTTGCGCCGCGACAGGTCACCGGTCACCCCGAAGATCACCATGCTGCACGGTCCAGCGATCCGGGGAACCCGGCTGTCCCGCTCGTCGCGGAGCGGATTCCCCGTCGTGACCGTCGTCGGCGCGCCGGTCACGGTCAGTTGCCCCCGGCCGCCGTCAATTGTTCCGTGGTGGCCGTGAGCAATTCGTTCCAGGAGGTGACGAATTTGTCCACGCCCTCGGTCTCCAGCACCCGGAACACGTCGTCGAGATCGATGCCCACGGCCGCGAGCTCGTCGAAGACCTGCGCCGCGTCGGCGGCGGTGCCGGAGACGGTGTCGCCCCGGATCTCCGCGTGGTCGGCCACGGCCTCGAGGGTCTTCTCCGGCAACGTGTTCACCGTGTTCGGGGCCACCAGTTCGGTGACGTACATGGTGTCGGAGTATTCCGGGTTCTTCACCCCGGTCGACGCCCACAGCGCGCGCTGCTTGTTCGCGCCCGCCGAGGCCAGATGGTTGTAGGTCGAGGTGTGCTTACCGCCGTCGAACACGTCCTGGTAGGCGGCATAGGCCAAGCGCGCGTTGGCGATTCCCGCCTTGCCGCGCAGGGCGAGGGCCTCCGGGGTGCCGATGGCCTCCAGCCGCTTGTCGATCTCGGTGTCCACGCGGGAGACGAAGAACGACGCGACCGACTGGATCTTGGCCAGATCCCGGCCCTGCACCTGGGCATTGCGCAGACCGTCGAGGTACGCGCCCATGACGGACTTGTAGCGCGCCACCGAGAAGATGAGGGTGACGTTCACGCTGATGCCCTCGCCGATCACCCGGGTGATGGCGGGCAGCCCCGCTTCGGTGGCCGGAATCTTGATGAACAGATTGGGCCGGTCCACGATCTTCCACAGCTCCACGGCCTGCGCCACGGTGCCGTCGGTGTCGAAGGCCAGCCGCGGGTCGACCTCGATGGAGACGCGGCCGTCGAGTCCGCCGGTCTGCTCGTACACATCGGCGAGCACATCGCAGGCGGCGCGCACGTCGTCGGTGGTGATGACGCGCACGGCCTGATCGGCGTCCGCGCGCTGGGCGGCGAGCTCGCGCACCTGGGCGTCGTAGGAGTGGCCCTTGCTGAGCGCGCCCTGGAAGATGGTCGGGTTGGTGGTGACGCCGACGACGCTGCGGGTCGCGATCAGCTCGGCGAGATTGCCGGACTGGATGCGGTCGCGCGACAGATCGTCGAGCCACACCGAGACACCCGCGGCATACAGCGCCGCGGTGTTCGGGTTCTGAGTCATGGTGGCTATCCCTTCACCGTGTCGAGGGAACGGGTTGCGGCCGCGACTACGGCCTCGGGTGTGATGCCGAACTCGCGGAACAGTGTCTTGTAGTCGGCCGACGCGCCGAAGTGCTCGATGGAGACGATCTCCCCGGCCTCGCCGACGAAGCGGTACCACGGCATCGCGATCCCGGCCTCCACGACCACCCGCGCGCGCACCGAGGGCGGCAGCACGGAGTCCCGGTACGCCTGATCCTGCGCGTCGAACCACTCCACGCACGGCATGGACACCACGCGGGTGCCGATGCCCTGCGCCTCCAGCGTAGTGCGCGCCTCGACCGCGAGGTGCAGCTCCGAACCGGTGGCGATGAGGATCACCTGCGGTGTACCGGTGGAGGATTCGGCCAGGATGTAACCGCCCTTGGCGACGCCCTCGTAGGAGGTGCCCTCCAGGACCGGCAGGTTCTGGCGGGTGAGCGCCAGCGCGGACGGGCCGTCCTGGTGCGCGGGCTCGGACACCAGGAAGTGCGAATCCCGCTCGGCGGAGTCGCGTTCCAGGATGGTGCGCCAGGCGTAGGTGGTCTCGTTGGCGTCACCCGGGCGCACCACGTTCAGGCCCGGAATGGCGCGCAGCGCGGCCAGGTGCTCGATCGGCTGGTGGGTGGGGCCGTCCTCGCCGAGGCCGATGGAGTCGTGGGTCCACACGTAGGTGACCGGGGTGCGCATGAGCGCGCCCAGGCGCACGGCGGGCCGCATGTAGTCGGAGAACACCAGGAAGGTGCCGCCGTACGGGCGGGTCGGTCCGTGCAACGCGATGCCGTTCAGGATCGAGCCCATAGCGTGCTCGCGCACCCCGAAGTGCAGGGTGCGGCCGTACGGATCGGCCTTCCACATCCCGGTGGAGATGGACTCCGGGCCGAAGGACGGCACATCCGGCATCGTCGTGTTGTTGGATTCGGCGAGGTCGGCCGAACCGCCCCACAGCTCCGGCAGCACCGGCGCGAGCGCCGCGAGGACCTTGCCGGACGCCTTGCGAGTGGCCATACCGCTCGGATCGGGCGCGTGCACCGGCAGCACGTCGGTCCAGCCCGCGGGCAGGCGACGCTCCTGGAGCCGGTCGAACAGCTCCTTGTTCTCGGGGTTGGCGGCGGCCCAGGCGTCGAACCGCTCCTGCCAGGCGGCCTTGGCCTTCTTGGCGCGGTCGGCGGCATTGCCGCGGGTGTGCGCGATCACGGCGGCGTCGACGTCGAAGGTCTTGTCCGGATCGAAGCCGAGCACCTTCTTGGTGGCCGCGACCTCGTCCGCGCCCAGCGCCGCGCCGTGCGAAGCGCCGGTGTTCATCTTGTTGGGGGCCGGGTAGCCGATGATGGTGCGCAGCAGGATGATCGACGGCTTGTCGGTCACGCTCTGGGCGTGCGCCACCGCCGCCTCGAGGGCGACCACATCCTCGCCGCCCTCGACCACCTGCACGTCCCAGCCGTAGGCGCGGTAGCGCGCGGCGACATCCTCGGTGAAGGCGATCCGGGTGTCGTCCTCGATGGAGATGCGGTTGTCGTCGTAGAAGACGACGAGGTTGCCCAGCTGCTGGGTGCCGGCGAGCGAGGACGCCTCGGAGGTGACGCCCTCTTCCATGTCGCCGTCCGAGGCCACCACGTAGATGTAGTGGTCGAACGCGCTCTCACCCTGCGCGGCGGACGGATCGAACAGGCCGCGCTCGCGTCGGGCCGCCATCGCCATGCCCACCGCGGAGGCCAGGCCCTGGCCGAGCGGGCCGGTGGTGATCTCGACACCGTCGGTGTGCCGGTACTCCGGGTGGCCCGGGGTGAGCGAACCCCACTTGCGCAGGTTGACCAGATCGTCCAGCTCCAGGCCGAAACCGGCCAGGTACAGCTGGATGTAGAGGGTCAGGCTGGAGTGTCCGCAGGACAGGACGAAACGGTCGCGCCCCACCCACTTCGGATCGCTCGGATCGTGCCGCATCACACGCTGGAACAGCGTGTACGCCAGCGGGGCGAGGCTCATCGCGGTGCCGGGGTGGCCGTTGCCCGCGTTCTGCACCGCGTCGGCGGCGAGGACCCGGGCGGTGTCGACGGCCCTGGTGTCGACGTCGGTCCAGTCGGCGGGGTGGCGGGGCTGGGTGAGGGCGCGGATGTCGTCTGTGACTGACACGACCGAGGTTCTCCTGACCTTTTCGTCAACGATGCGGTTGTGGGTTCGCTGCGGGGTGCTGCGGTGCGAAGCTCCGCACCGACACCCACCACCCTAAGGGTGACCGTTTCGGCGCCGTACAAGAACCCGCGTTCACCGGCCGCCGTGTCGTATGTTCGTTGCTTCGCGCGGACCCGTTCGTGACCGCTCGGAACCCGAGTCGCGATGCGGTCTCGGGCAACCCACGCCCATACCTGGGCGAGAGTGCTGTCGCCCACGGTCTACCATGCTGTGTAGTAGTGGCCGCGCCGCACTGGGCTCCAGTCGTCGTCGATGTTCGAGCGCGCTGCTAGTTCCACGACCGGATCAACATGCACGTTGTGCGAGGAGAAACAGTGCGGATTGGGCAACAACCGGGTGGGGCGCACGGCTCCTCCGGCACGGTGCTGGCCGACCGCGTGACGGGCAGTGGCCCGCTGTCGGCGGCGGCGCGGCGTGTACTCGCCTATATCGCGCTGACCAAGCCGCGCGTGATCGAGCTGCTGCTCGTCGCCACCATTCCCACCATGCTGCTGGCCGACCGCGGTCACGTCGACATCCGCCTCATTCTGGCCACGCTGTTCGGTGGCTGGATGGGTGCGGCGAGCGCGAACACGCTGAACTGCGTCGCCGACGCCGATATCGACAAGGTGATGAAGCGGACCTCCAAGCGGCCACTGGCGCGCGAGGCGGTACCCACCCGCAATGCCGCGATCTTCGGCATCACGCTGGGGCTGGCGTCCTTCGCCTGGTTGTGGTGGCAGGCGAACCTGCTCAGCGGCGCGCTGGTGGTGGCGACGATCCTGTTCTACGTCTTCGTCTACACCCTCGGCCTCAAGCGCCGCACCTCGCAGAACGTGGTGTGGGGCGGCGCGGCCGGGTGCATGCCCGCCCTGGTCGGCTGGTCGGCGGTCACCGGCAATGTCGGCTGGCCCGCCATCGTGCTGTTCGCGGTGATCTTCTTCTGGACGCCGCCGCACACCTGGGCGCTGGCCATGCGCTACAAGGAGGACTACCGGGCGGCCGGGGTGCCGATGCTGCCGGTGGTGGCCACCGAGCAGGCGGTCACCAAGCAGATCGTCGTCTACACCTGGCTCACGGTGCTGGCCACCTTCGCGCTGGCGCCCGCCGCCGGTGTGATCTACGCCGCGACCGCGCTGGTGGCGGGCGCGTGGTTCCTGCTCATGGCGCATCAGCTGTATTCCGGTGTGCGGCGCGGGGAATCGGTCAAACCGCTGCGACTGTTCCTGCAGTCCAACAACTATCTGGCCGTGGTGTTCTGCGGGCTGGCGGTGGACTCGGTACTGGGGTGGACCACCCTCGGTGAGACCCTGTTCGGCTGAGCCGGATTCCGAACGTCCCGAGCCCGTCGCGCGAGCGGCGGGCTCGTCTCGTTCCCGGTCGGAATTGCCCCGCCGCCGCGCCCTGTTCTACTATCACGACGCGATCCTCATCGCCGTAAGCGTTAACGCCAATCAACGCACCCGCTCCGTCCCATGCGGAGCGACCGCTATTGGTATTCCTACGCTTTCGGAGGACATGATGAATTCTTCGGCATCGCACACCACATCCCGCAAACTCCCCGCACGCTACGCGTCGCTCGTCTTGCCGCTTCTGCTGTCGATCCTGATGACGCTGGTGGTGTCGTTCATCAGCACCGTGAACGGCCGCGGCTTCGACGCCGGTTTCCTCGGCATCTGGCTGCGCGCCTGGGGCGTGTCGTGGTTGATCGCCTTCCCTACGCTGCTGCTGGTGCTACCACTGGTCCGCCGCGTCACGGCCGCCGTGGTGCATATGGGCTGACAGCGCGGTCGCGCTGTCAGCAGCCGGGCTGGAACGGGAAGCAGGCCGGTCCGACGGTGGTCGCCGGGATGGTCGGATCGGTGCTGGTCGGGGTGGTGGTGCGGACCGTGGTCGTCCGTTCGGGGGTGCGGTCCTCGCCGGTGCTGCTGCCGATGCTGCCCGTGCACATGACGGCCACGGACAGGATCAGGAAGACCAGGACCAGGGCGGCCACCGTGGGGAGGTCTCGTCGGCGTCGGCGCGATGCCGTGGGCTGCGAGGTCTCCCACAGCGGGAAGCCCTGGCCCGAGGGCGGGGGACCGGAGGGTGTGCGACCGGGCTCCCCGGAACGCGCGCCCTGCGCGCCCACCGG
>NZ_JASCXP010000101.1:0-19345 GCF_030010695.1 Nocardia sp. CC201C | reverse complement strand
ATCACGCTGCGGCCGAGCACGATCTGCCGCTGAATTCCGCCCCGCGGCGTCATCGACGCGGCCCGTGCCGTGGTCAGCGGCTCGCCGGAACCCTTCTTGCACACCGCCTGCGTACGAACGATCCTGGTGGGACGTTGGCGATCGACCGGCGCGATGCGGTGCCGATCCAGATTCGGGATGACCCTTCCGGAGTTGTCGTAGCCGACTCCCGCCCAGATCATGGCCCGTGGCCCTTCACCGGCTTCGACCAGGGCGGTCGCCATCCGTTGACACTGGACGAACAGCGGGCACGCGTGGCAGGCCGCTACGGCTTGGCGCCAGGCGTCCGGCGTGCCGGTGTCCAGGTCCCAGCCGTCGGGATGCTCAGCGCACGGCGGACGCGGTATCGATGTGTTCTCCGCGTGGGTATCTCGGTCCAGTGAGCGATTCTGCGTAACAGTCATGGCAAGTCTCCGGGTACGCCGGGGAGCATCGGGCGATGCCTTCCCCGTGGCGCGCGAGTAAGCGCAAGTCCTCATCAGGGCTGCTCAACAGTCCCCGGAAACCAGCTGCGGATGAGCTGTTCGTGAACAGTAGCCCAACGCCGAGCCGCCGAGCAACCCTTAGCGTCCCGCCATTTAGCGGCACATTGCCTAGTGTACCTCTATCCGATGTGGTTTCCTTGTCGTATGACGACGGAGTCCGAATTCACCATCGATGCACTGGCCCGTGCCGCCCACACCACCGTGCGCAGCGTGCGCGTCTACCATGAGCGCGGTTTGCTACCGGCCCCGCAGGTCCGCGGCCGGATCGGCTACTACCGACCGGAGCACCTGGTCCGGCTGCAGACCATCGGCCAGCTGCTGCGCAAGGGCATGAAATTGACCGGTATCAAAGAGCTCCTCGACGCCTGGGATCGCGGCGAAGGACTCGATGAGGTCCTCCAGATACGGAGCAATGCCCTCGCGGGCGGCACCGCATACCGCCGATCCACCGACGACGACAGCCGATTGGCGACAACGCTGCAACAGCTGCGCACGACCGGCGAGACCGGACCGGATGTCAGCGCGCTACAGGCCACCCATCCCAAACTGCACGCCCTGGCAGCCGGGCTGATCGACGCCGGACTTCCCGCCGACGAGATATTCCGGCCGCTCATCCGCCTGCATGCCGATTGCAGCCGGGTCGCCGCCCGGCAGGCCGAGATCGTCCGCCGACTCGCCGAGCACCGGCCGGCATCCGTCGACGCCGACGGGGAAGGACAGGAGCGGGCCGTGGAGCACGCCCGGCAGCTGGCGATCGCGGCCACCGCGGAACTGGTAGCGCGATCGCTGCATGAGCGTTTGGAGGGCCAAATCCCTTCCTACCAAGGCTCTTTGGAACGCGACAGGCATTGAATCGCTGACGCCGGCCCAAGCCCGCGAACCAGGTGCGGCAGGGCCGGCGTCACCGAATACTGTGACACCGAACCGGATTACACGGCGCCCGCGGATCAGACCGAGACGCTGGTCGTCATGGCACCCGCGATGCTGTTCGCGTTGGCAATGCGCTTCGCACGCGCCGAACCGTCGCTGCGCTCGTAGTACTGGTCGAATACCGCGGCAGCCTCACCGGGTGTCCGCGCATTCCGAAGATGCGCGTAGGCAGCCGATTCCTTGTTCTGGAGCTCATGCGAGATGTAATCGATCTGGATACGCCAATCGGTGACCGAACCGCCGCGCGCGGCCGCGAATCGCTCGAGACCCTCCAGCCGGTCGCCTCGCCACTGCGCCAAGCCCAGGGATGCCTCCCCCGCGTTCCAGGCATCGGTGCGAAAACCCGACTCCGCCTGGAGATTACCCAGGATGCCCGCCGCCTGCGCCGGTGTGAAGCCGTTGTCGAGTAGCCGCTGATACATCTCGTCCACCCGGGCGCGCTGCCCTTCGGGAATCGCCTCGGCACCCACCGTCTGTACGTATCCACCACCGCCGGAATCATTCCCGGCGGGGGCGTAGCCGCCGTAGCCGCCGGTATTCATCATCATCGGCAGTGTCGGCGCCCCGTAGGTCGGCGACGAATAGGTGATTCGCTCAGCCTCTTCCGCGACTCCGTCCGACGCGGACTCGATGATGTCGGAGACGGCGTCGACGGTCCGCAGAATGGCACTCAGGAGCCGAGCTTCGGCCGCCACCGACAGACGCTCCTCGCCCGGGGCGGGTCCTTCGGCGGCGAGGGTCGACTTCAGTCCGTCCACCTCGTGATCGATATCGGACATCGCCGAACTGGTCTTGGTGGAGGTCGCGTAGGCGGACGTGTCCACTTCCTTGTTCTGCCGGTGCAGTTCGGCCGCGATCGCGTCGATCTCGTCCTTGTTCGAGGCGTAATCGTCCGCCATGACCGACTGATTCCCGGAATCGTCGACCAGTCCCCGCTCCGCCAACTTCTCCACCAGATCCGGTGCCTGCGCTCCCGCCCCGGACCCGAACAGGTCCACCGAGAGCTGGATGGCCCGCTCAGCCGCGTCGATCACCGAATCGAGCCCCGCGGACCCACCGCGCGGATGCGGCAGCTCGACGGTCCAGCCTCGATAGTGCGCCACCGCCGCGTTCTGGCCGTTCACCACCATGTCGGCACCCGACTCTCGGATCCGGACGAGCCCGTGGCCGGCGCGCGCACGATCATCAGCATGCTCAGCTCCTCGATCGACTCGTCGGCACCGCCGTCCGGCCCCGACTCTCCCGACCGTTCCAGTCTCGCGCATCCCCGGAGCTGGGAAGAGCCGCGCGATGGCAGCAAGGGAGCCGAACTCGACTCGCCGTTCTCAGTGCACCCGGTACCACTTGAACGGCTCGTTCGCGGTCGGGCCGTAGCGCTGGATCTGGTCGAAGAGCCAGCTGGCCGGTTCGACTATCGCCTCGCGGTCGCGGTCGTTGACGTATGCCATCGCGATGCCGACGAAAGCCGCGTGGCCGTCGGAGGTTTGGCGGTATACGACACCGCCCGAGTCGCCGTGTTCGAACCAGAGGTCCCGGGTGGTGTAGATGACGCCGTCCTCGACCTTGGTGATGGTGCCGCAGTTCCAGCCGGTGCTGGCGCCGATCTTGCAGACCTGCTGGCCGCGGCGCGGGTCCATGTCGATGGAGCTGAGACCGAAGGCGCCCATGGACGCGGATACACCGACCCCCTCGTACAGGCGAATCAGCCCGAACCCCAGGGTGAGTCCGCGATCGGGTCGATACGACTCGTACCAGCCGATCGGATTGCCGTCGGCATCGGTGACGACCCCCGGCCGCCGACAGTGCCCGGCCGTGACGGCGTAGCGCGCCTTTCCGACGAATCCGGTCAACCCGACAGTGCATTGGAAACCGACGACCTTGCCGTCCTCCTCGCTCATGGTCCGAATCGCCAGCCCGGGGTGCACCACGACGGCCGGATCGGTGGCATGCGCGGTCGACGCGGGAAACAGGGTGCCCGCCGTGCCACACACCGCCGCGGAGACGAACGCCACCACCAGGCGGCGGAGGCGAGCCGGTGGCGACCAACCCAGCGTTGTCGCTCGCGATTCGTGATTCCCGCGGCTGCGCAACGTCGTGTCCGTCCTTCCTCGAACATGCCTTCCTCGAGCCCGGTGCGGACTCGATTCCCGCTCGGCACAGTGGAATTCTCCCGGATTCCCAGCGCCGGGAACTCGACCGGAAGTCAGCTTCCAGGGGAGTCTGGGACGCCGCGACGCCGAATGTCCGTGGTGGCGCAGTGGAATGAGCCGCCAATGCTCCGCACATTGCGGAACGGGCAGCGGATCGGGTCGAAACCCAGGTCGGCCAGTAGGTCGGCGACCTGGTTGTCCTGCGCCTCCACCACCACTCGTTCCCGGTCGATCACCAGAACATCCATCTGCGCTCCCGCGTCGGCCATATACAGCGGCGGCCACTCCCGAGGCGTGGTGCGCGGCGCCGGGACGAGATCCCATTCGGCGAACATGCAGCGCCGCAGGCAGTCCGTGTCGACCCGGTCGGGATCGAACAGCAGGGTTCCGGGACGCAACGGCATGATCGTGCGGTCCAACCGCATGGCGTGCGGATCGTCGCTGTCGAGTATGTGGATTCGGTAGGTGTCGCCGAGGTGCCTGCGCAGCCAGTCGATACCGGCCCGGTTGGTGACGTGGCTGCGCTGCGCGACGATATCGCGGCCGAAGCGCAGGAAGTCCGTGGCGGCGAAGGCGGGCTGGGTGTCGTTGATCGCCCACCGGGCGTCGGGCGCACCGTCGAGCAGGCGGTCGTGGTCGAGCACCCGCGGCGCCGACACCCACCGCGCGCCCGACTCGTGATAGTGCTGCAGGAGAGGGCGATACGCCAGTACCTCACCGCGCCGAGACCGCCAGGCCGTCGGCGCTTCGATGATGGTCGAGCCGACGACCAGGAGCGAGTCGCGGGGCAGTGCCGAGGTGTAGCCGTCCAGGCTCGCCGGATCGACCCAGGTGGGGCGCTGGACGACGACACCGGCGTCGGTCAGCACCCTGTCGAGATTGTCCAGCTCGGCCTGTGCAGCGGCGATGATACGGGCGGGGAACGGGCGGGCCGTCTCGAACAGCTGCCAGTACCGGCGCGGCATGGTGGCCTCGACCATTCGCCGCGCCTCCACGGGGAAGACGGTACCGACGGCGACCCCGACGATGATCTCCTCCAACGGATCCCACTCGTTGCGGGACCAGACCCGTGACGACTCGGTCGATGTCTCCGCGGTGGTTCCAGGACCGGTGACAGTCGTGTCGGCGATTTTCTTGCCACTGTTTGAGTGCACGTTATTGATTGAACCACCATATGTGGTTAAGATGGATATCGGGCGGTGGTTCCCCTCATCACCACCGGCCTTGCCAGCACGGCTGTCGTCCCCGCAGACCGCGGCAGCTGTGCTGGCTTACAACAGCGCCGCTGCGCTCTTGCAACAGCGCCGCTGCGCTGCCGCTACTGTCCATCCGGCGGTAGTGCGAGCAATCCGGCACCGGTCAGCACCGCCGTATCGCCCAACTGTGAGGGCATCACCCGCAGGCCGGACAGGAATCCGATCCGCGCATGCGCGCCTACCGCCGCACCCAGTGACTTCCAGAGCGCGGGACCTGCCGTCGCGGCCTCGCCGCCGACCACCACGCGGTCGACGTCGAACAGTGCCGCCACCGACGACAACGCCTGTCCCAGAACGGTTCCCATGCGCTCCACCGCCGCACCGGCAGTGGCGTCACCCGCGCCGGCCGCGGCGATGAGCGCCGCGAAACCGTCCCCCTGCCAGCCGCGCTTCTCGGCCCAGCGCACGGCCGCGGACGTGCTGGCGATGGCCTGCACACACCCCCGGGCGCCGCAGTCGCAGAGATCGTCGTAGCCGGACATCACCATATGACCGATATTGCCCGCGTTTCCGGTACGTCCCACCGCCACGAAACCACCGACAACGATGCCGCCGCTGATCCGAGAGGACACCGACACGACCAGTGCGTCCGGAACACCGCGCAGCAGGCCGTGGCGCTGTTCGGCCAGCGCGGCGCAGACGCCGTCGAGCGCCATTCCCACGGTGGCCGACGGGAATTGCTTACGCGCGGCCTCGACCAGGCCGAAGCCAACCTGCCATTCCGCGATATCGGGCGGGGCCGCCACCCCGGCGGCCATATCGATCGGCCCGGTGGTGCCGATGCCCAGACTGGTGACATCACCGCCGGCGGCCACCTCGCCCAGCAGATCGCGGCAGCTGTTCCAGGGCGCGCGCGAGGTCACCGGGATCGCCCGGACGTCCTGCACCTTCCCGTCCGGTGCCACCCGACCGGCCGCGAACCGGGTCGGGCCGATCTCCAACGCCAGAACCGTCATTGTTTGTGCTCCAATCCAGCTGTTCGCCTGTTCGTCCTCGGTTCATCGGTTCAGGCACGCGGCGCCGAGAGCGCGGCCAGCGTGTTCAGGTCGCCGTTCAGTGTCTCGACGATCTCGTTGATGGCCAGCGCCGTCGCCCGAACCTCCACCCGCAGACCATCGATGTGGTCGGCCGCCAGTTCCGCGTCGGTCGCGACCGCCAGCAGCGCGGTGATGTCGAGGCCCACCCCGACCGTGCGCTCGGCGATCTCGGCATTGGTCAATTCGGCCTGGAGTTCCGCCAGATGCGCGCGGTAGGCGGTCAATGCGCTCACCCGAGCGACCAGACCGGTCCACACCCGAGCCAGGGCCGCGTGCGCGTTCTCGGTGGCCTGCCGCGCCGTCGTCGCGGTCGTGGAATCGCCGACGACGTCGGTGAGCGGCCTGGACGCGCACTCCACCCGCAATGCGTGCTGGATGATCGCGTCGAGCTCGGCGTCCAGGTCCAGCCGCAGACGATGCGACATCAGGTAGCCGCTCTGCCAGGCGGGCGAATCGGCGATGCTGTCCCGCAATTCCACGGCGCGCGCGATGAGTTCGGGAACCGGGAACGCCTCGATCGGATCGCCGCGCAGCCCCCGATCATCGCTCGGATCGGGCACATACAACCGCCTGGTCGCGGCGGCCACGGCGCGCCGGTCACTCGCGGTCAGCGATACGGTGGAACGCGCGGTGCGGCGCAGCGTCGCACCGGCGGCGACGACCGCCGCGGCGAGCACGAGGCCCCACAGCCACGGCGGTCCCGTGCCGATGAGGAGCAGCAGCAGCGCACCCGCCCCGAGTACACCGGCGGCACCCAGCACAACGACGGGATCGCCGCCCCCGGTGATCCCTTGATGGACCGGCGGATATCCCGCGGCGCGCCGCTGCTCGAGCCGCTGCCGCAGCTGCGCCGACAGCTGTCGCTCGTCGACATAGGTCAGCCAGGTTCCGTCGAAGGTGTAGTCGATCAGGCGTGTCATCGGTTCACCCAGCACTACCACCAGGTGCGCGGTCGCACCTGGTTGGCCAGGTCGACCAGATGGTAGCGGTGCATCCGGTCGTCGCATTTGCGCGCGAGCAGTCGCAGGGACTCCGAGACGCCGTGGCGCACGCCGTCCTCGGTGAACGGCACACCCAGCAGCGTCGTCTGCGGGCGCTCCGGACCGCGCCGCGTGGTCAGCCACATCAGTGCGGCGTTCAACACCAGCACGCGCATCTGCTGCGCGCGCGGTTCGTCCGCGGGCAACTCCCGCACCCGAGTCGCGGCGGCGTGCAGGTCGGACTCCTCGAGCTCGGCCGGCGGCCGGGACACCAGCAGCACGCAGCCGGTCATCCGGGCCAGCGCGTGCAGGCTCGAAGTCCGTGCCACTTCGTCCAGGACCGCTACCGCCGCGAGGGGATCGCGGGCGGCCGCCAAGCGGCGGGCCATGCCGAAAGCGGCGCTGACCGCGCTGCGGTTGGTGCGCCAGACGATCGTGTAATACCGCAGCGCCACCTCGTGCCAGCGCCCGGCGTGATCATCGGCGGGTTCGGTCTCCGACCGCGAAATCCGTTCCTGCAGAAGGAGTTCAGCAGTCGCGGCCAGAGCCAGAGAGGGCGTGAGCTCCCCCGGCACCCTGGTGTGCACCGTGTCGAATCGGGTGAATGCTTCGTCGAAGTCCTCCGCCAGTAAGGCCGCGACACCCCGGTACCAGGCGATACGCCAGTCCGCGCGACTGTCGGACGCGATCCGGTCCAGCCGCTGCCTGGCGGCGACCGGATCGCCCATATCCAGATACGCACGCACCTCTGCCAGTGCGCCCTCCAGTTCGTACGAGGCCGGGGTGTCGATCTTGCCGGCCTGCGACCACTCCGCGACCATCCGCAGCGTGTCGAGCACCTGCTGCGGATCACTGGGCAGCGACCGCGACGACAGATTCACGCTCGGATCGTCGACATCGGTCAGCGGCACCGGCAGCGCCGCGACCACACTGGACGCGTCCAGGGTCCCGTGCCGGTACACGCCGTCGGCGAGGCTGTCGGTCGGCGCGATCAGCGCCGTGGTCCCGAAACTGGTGCGCTGCGCGCTGAACAGGGTCGACGCCTGCGGGTACTCCTCGCCGGTGTCGGTCGCGAGCACGGTGGCGAGCACGCCGGTCAGCTGCGTGTGCAGTGCCTGCATGGTCGGAAACCGCAGTGCCGGATCGGGATCGGTCGCCCGCAGCAGCAGCCGGTAGAACGCCTCGTAGCGGCGCAGCACCGGCTGCTCGATCGGGGTGGGCAGATCGTCGTTGCCACCGCGCGCCCGGCGGGCTGGATCGAGGGTCAGCGCGGCCAGGGTCCGGCCGACCGTGTAGATGTCGGAGGCGACCGTGGGCCCGGTGCTGGTGAGCTCCGGGGCCTGGAAACCCGGTGTGCCGTAGAGATATCCGGCCGAATCCATGGCCGCCACCGCACCGAGGTCGATGAGCTTGACCCGTTCCCCGACCATGATGTTGCCGGGCTTCAGGTCGTTGTAGGCGAGGCCGTTGGAGTGCAGATACTCCAGCGCCGGAACGATTTCCAGGACGAAGGCGATGGCCTCGGCGACCGAGAGCCGATGCGGGGCGGCCGCGTGCAGGATGTCGTCCAGAGATCGGCCGTCGGCGTACTCCATCACGATGTAGCCGCACGGCTGCCCGTGCGGGGGCTGATGCTGAACGAAGTTGTAGATCTTCACGATATTGGGGTGCGACACCTCGGCCAGGAACTGCCGCTCGGCGACGGCGACCGCATGGGCCTCGAAGTCGCCGTAGGTCATCAGCCCTTTCAGCACCACCCATCGATCACTGACATTGCGGTCGATCGCGAGATACACCCAGCCCATACCGCCGTGGGCGAGGCAGCCCTGCACCTCGTATTGGTCCGCGACCAGATCGCCCTCCGCCAGCGCGGGCCGGAAATCGAATGGCGCGTCACAGATCTCGCATTCGCCCGATGCCGTGGCGGGCACGGCCGGCGTGGAACGGCCGACCGGCTCGTCACACCGCCAGCAGAACCGTTTCTCTTCTCGGACAACCGGTTCGGCGAGGACCGCGGTACGCGGATCGATCGGCTCGGCGGGCGGCAGTTCCACCCAGCCCCCACCCAGTCGGCGGACGCTGGGCCGCGAACGCGGGCCGCGTCCGGCACCGAGCCCGGCATCGTCGAGCGCGGCGACCAACCCGGTGGTGGACAGCTCTGGTGCGGATTCGGTGCCGTGGTCCAGCATTCGGCCCTCTCCCGGTCTGCCTCGGCGGCGTGTGCCTCGGCATTCTGCGCGCCCGGTCACCGATGTGCCACGCGCCCCTTCCCCACCGTGGGAATACGGCGCTCGGACAGCCCGGGAAGCGACCGTATCCTCGACGACATGGCCTGGTTCGAGCGGGAATTCATCGCTGTTCCCGACAGCCGCAAGAACCAGTTGGTGTACAAGTGGCCGGACGTCAACATCCGGCGCTTCTCCCGCGTGATCGTGAACTCCGGCGAGGTCGCGCTGTTCGTGCACACCGGACAGGTCGCGGGTCTGATGACCCCCGGTCGGCACCGGGTCGACGCCACCGAACTGCCGGGCCTGGGCGCCCTGCTGGACGCCGTCACCGGCGGCAACGCCTACCGTGCGGAGCTGTATTTCGTGGGAACCAGGGAGTTCCCGGGCAACAGGTTCGGCGGCCGGCTCGACGACATCCTGGATCCCCGCAGCGAGCAGATCGTCACCCTGCGCGTCTTCGGCGAGTACGCGCTGACCGTCCAGGACCCGGCCGCCCTGGTCACGGGGCTGATCGGCACCGTCGACCTGGCCGACCCCGACCAGGTCACCGCGTGGTGCTCGGACCTGCTGCTGCGCTCGATGAAGATCGCGGTGACATCCGGGATCACCAATGGCCGGTGGCCGGTGCTCGGTCTCTCGGCGCACATGCCCGAGATCGACACCGACGTGCTGGCGGTGACGAACCGGCAGCTGCGCAGGTATGGGCTGCTGATCACCCGCATGGGCAACTTCGACATCAACCTGGCACCCGAGGATGCCGATCGGCTCAAGCGGCTGGCCAAGGACACCAGATACCTCGAGCTGGTGGGCGACTTCGGGCAGTACGCGGCGGGTGAGCTGGCGATCGGGGCCGGTCAGGGCATGGCGCACGGCGGCGACGCCGCTCTCGGCGGAGCCTTCCTCGGCGCCGGGCTCGGCCTGAGCGCCGTCCACCCGCAACTCGCGGCGAGGCCCCGGTACAGTGCTTCCGGAAATACGGCGGACCGTGGGCATTCGGGTTCCACGTGCCCACGGTGCCGGGCCGTGCACCCGGCATCGACGGCGTTCTGCACCAGCTGCGGCGAGCGGATGAGCACCGAGCGGTCGTGCACCGGCTGCGGGGCCGCGCTGCCGCCCGACGCCCGGTTCTGCGGTGCGTGCGGCACGCGATCCGCCGACCGTTGACCCAACCGGTCTGAACTTCGGTGTGACACTTCCTGACGTACCGCTGAATATCGTGTCGTTCTATTTTCAAGGAAATGCCACTGTGGTTTCCTTGAAGGATGGCAGTCGAGGCGAAGTACACGATCGACGAGTTGGCGCGGGAAGCTGGCACCACCGTCCGCAGCCTGCGTGTCTATCACGAGCGTGGCATTCTTCCCCCACCGATGGTGAAGGGCCGAACCGGCTACTACAGCCCGGAGCATCTGAGCCGGGTGCGCACCATCAGCCGCCTGCTCAACCGAGGGATCAAGCTGAGCGGTATCAAGGAACTGCTGAAGGCTTGGGACCGCGGCGACGGGCTCTCCGACGTGCTCGGCGTCATCGACGAGACGACCGCCCGATCCGGCAAATTCCCCAATGAGACCATCTCGGCCGCCGAACTACAGGAGCGGTACCGCGACGTTCCCGACGGCCTCGCCCGAATCGTCGCCATCGGGCTCTACCAACCCGTCGACGCCGTCACCTATCGGATCGCCAATCCTCGGCTGATCACCATCGGCAGTCGACTCACCGAGGCCGGGCTGCCGCTGAGCGAGGTCGTCGACGAGCTGGAGAATCTCTATGCCGACTGCGACCGCATCGCGCGCCGGCACGTCGACCTCTTCCACCGGATGGGCTGGGCCCGTTTCCAGCAGTCCGAGCGCACCCCGGACGATCTGGCCAGGGTCACCGAGCAACTGG
The DNA here is from genome assembly GCF_030010695.1 of Nocardia sp. CC201C. NCBI lineage: Bacteria > Bacillati > Actinomycetota > Actinomycetes > Mycobacteriales > Nocardiaceae > Nocardia > Nocardia sp. CC201C. The sequence goes on along the minus strand of NZ_JASCXP010000101.1, from coordinate 8,356 downwards.
CCGCGACCCGCGTCGTTCCGGGACGCGCGACCGTGGCGCTGGTGAGCCAGCTGGTGCTGCGCTATCTGGAGGACGACACCGCGGAATTGGCCGAACTCTACGACGATCCGGCGGATCTGACGGCGGCGCTACGTCACGAACCGTCCTGATCGAGCAGCCCCGACCGCTCCAGAAAGCTCCGGGCGCTCCGGTCACCGTCGAAGGCCCCGGTCTCCAGAACGACGCCGGTCCTGATGTCGGCGTAGCGCACGGTGGCCGAGGGTCCCACCGCCGCGAACACGTCGCCGTCGGCGACGATCGTCCGCGCACTCGCGCGCCACTGTTCCACGGTGGCCGCGAGCGTACCGGGCGGCGGCGTGCGCACGTGGAAGGTCAGATCCCGGCCCGCCGACAGGCCCCGCAGTAGCGGGTCGCCGGCCGCGAGCACGCACCGCTCGCCGGACTCGGCGTGGTAGGGCCGACAGGTGGCGGCACGCAGCGGTTCGGGCAGCCGAACTGACGCGGTCGTGGCGGCGATCGGCGTGACCGGCGGTGCGAACCTGCCCGCGACGAGCACGCCGCACACCAGCAGCACGGCCAGGCCCCCGACGGTCAGCAGCCAGTGCCGCGGTGAATACCGCTTCCGCTCGGTCAGGGTCTTCGCCCCGGAGGCCAGACCGCGTTCGACGGCACCCACAGCGTGGAGGGCGTCCGCGCCACGGCGGGCAGCCGCTTCGCCGAAACGGAACGCGGACTCCGCATCGTGCACGATTCGGCCGGCGGCGGCACCGATCGCCGGATGCCGGTGATCCGGGACCGGCGATGCCTCGCTCGGCAACGGGACCACCGAGGGGCCGGCGGCGGGGGCGACCAGCGGCGCACCGCAGTATGCGCAGCGCGCGAGGTCGCCGTCATTGCGATGCGAGCAGTAGCCGCACGTCACCGCGGACATCTCGACTCACCCCTGCTGCTTCCCGGTGATCACTATCGAGGACACGGCGGTGTCCTTCAGCGATCGATCGCCACTCGATTCGAGAATCGTCAGAATGATCTCCGATGCCCGCACCGGCGGGTTGATCTCGGTGGTCACGACGCCGCGCTGGTCGAGGGTCTCCTGGGTGTAGGTGGTGAAGTTCTCGTTGTCGAACTGGTACGACACCCGGCTCGCCGTCCGGTGCCTGGCCCACTCGTCCACGCCGTCGGCGCGGATGTGGTCCCAGCCGGGCACGATCGAGATGGATTCGACGAGATAGGTTGCGCCCAGGTCGATGGTCAGCACCTGGCCGTCGACGTTATAGGCCCGCACACACGACCATGCCTTGCCCGCCTCACCAGAGAAGGCATCCATACCGTCGGTGCTGCCCGGCGGGCAGTGGCTCGTCGCCGACACCACCTCGATCGGCTTCCCACGGCTCACCGCCTCGGTCGGCTCGGCGGGCGGCGGCGCGGGCGTCGGCGCCGCCGACGTCACGACCAGCGGTTGCCCCGCCTGGTGCTGCTCGCCACCGGTGGTGATGAGTACGACCAGTAGCAGGACGGCCAGCACCGCACCGACGGACAGCAGTACCTTGGGTTTGCGCAGCTGTGGGGCGATCCGCTGCGTCAACGCGCCGAGACGGCCGCCGGGCGTCGGCTGCAACAGGTCGTCGAACCGGTCCTTGCCGACCGGCTCCGCCTTCCGTTTCGGTGGGGCCTCGGTCTCGCGGCGCTCCGGTGACGTCCGGGCCGGATCGGTGAACCCCTGTGCCCTGGGCTCGATGGGTCCCGAGCCGTTCAGCAGCGCGTTGATCTGCTCACTGGCCGAGGACCGCCGTGCCGAACGCGGGCGGACCGGCGCCGGGCTGCCCGCGCCGGTGGGGCGCCGTGGTTCCGGAACGGTTTCCGCCTCCGCCAGCTCGCGGTCCGCGGCATCCAGGTGCGTCGCGGCCGAGCTGGTCGAAACCGGTTCGGGCACTTCCTTCTCCGGCTCCGGCTCCGGCTTCGCCCCGGACGAGCCCGGCAACAGCGCGGCCAGGACCACGCTCCGATGGCGGAGGAAGACATCTCCCGGTTCCTCGTCGGGCATGCCGCGAATCGTATCGATTTCTCGGTCGCCGCCCGTTCCCAAGCGTGAGAACGCCACCGGCTACTGATTGGGCTCGGTGATGAAATACTCTGGCGCGACATCGAATACGCGCGCCAGCGCGACGATCAGATCCAAGCGCGGTATGGCCTCACCGTGGATGAGGCGGTACAGGCCGGACTGCGATATCGGCACGTCCGGGTAGGCCAGCTCCAGGTGTTGCGCCAGTGAGTACAACGTCAGCGACCGCACCGGACCGTCGTCCTCGGTGGATACGACCGATTCCGCGACGAGTTCGGCGAGCCGCTTGGAGAACACCGCCGCCGCCAGCTGTCGCGGCGTCAGTTCCTCACCGCCGCTACCATTTCGGGGTTCCGCCTCCGCTGACACGATATTCGACCTACTTTCCATCCGAGCTGGACGCGGAACGGGCGCCCGCTAGTTCGGGTACCGGACCCCGCCGGTCCGGGGACGAGATACCGGCGGACTCGTCGACACCGGTCAGGAACCGGTCCTCGCCGATCGGCTCGATCAGATCGATCCGCACGGTGTGCATCGGGATACCGACATCGATCGCGGCCGCGCCGGTCTGATCGATGGACAGGTCGGCGGATCGCTGCCGCGGTCCGCCGGGTGCGCTGATGACGATCGTGGTGGGCGCGGCCGTGGAACTCGGCACGAGCTGGTCGAAGACCGCCACGGTCGCCGGGCCCACTTCGGGCTCGGCACCATTGCGCGCCCCGATCGGGCCGTGCGCACCGACCAGCCGCAACGACCGGGGATCTCCGACCGCGTCCACCAGGTGCTGCCACCGCCCAGGGCGGCTCGAGTGGATCTCGACATCGGCGCCGACGGCCACGGTCCGGAGCACGATCTGCTGGGCGATCGGCAACTCCGCGTGCACGTCGACGGTGCGCCGCCGCGGGTTGTACCGCACCGGATCGTAAAGGGGCAGTGCGAGATTGTGTTCGGCCCGCCCTCTGATCGCACCGAGAATCTGCCCGCTGGGACCGATGGCCATGCGCAGTTGTTCCGCCGCTACCTCGAGCTGTTCTCCGACCTGCCACACGACCGGATCGACGCGGCGGGGGCGGCCGATACGGTGCCACCGTTCGCGGCCACCGACCGGTAGCGATGCCAGGAGCGCGGCGCCTTGACGACCGGTCAGTGGATGCAGGTAACCGGGTCTGCCGACCTGCGGCCCCGGGCCGACATAGCGCGCCAGGGCGCGCACCTCGACCTCGCGGTCCTCGGCAGCGCCCGTACCGCCGTGTCGGACGCCCCGGCTGGTCAATGCCACGGTGAGGGTGGTCCGGCCGGTGTGCCACGTCCAGCAGGAATCGAGGGCATCGTCGATCCGCGCGAGATCGATCTCATAGCTGGTGACGTGGCGAGTCGGCACCGGTCCGACCAGCATGCGCCAGCTCTCTCGCAGATCGGTCAGTTCGAATCCGGTGTGCAGCGACCGGGTCGCCGCCTGCATGGCCTCGGCGGGCAGCGGATGAGCGGCAATCTCTATCTCGCGCAGCCGGGCCGCGATGCGATGTGCCGCGGAGGCAAGCGCTTTCGGCGCCGCGGCCGCCGCCGAACCACGCCGGGCGAGGGGCTCGAGGTTCCGTTCGACATCCAGACGCAGCACCAACCAGGTCAACCGCTCCCCGACCGCCGGGTCGGTGCCGATCAGCTGGTCGTACAGCATGCCGTAGCTTCCCACGGACCGAACCCGCCGGCCAGTCGTCACGATGTCGATGTCGATCGCGATGCCGTACTGGTCGAGCATCTCGGCGAGCACCGGCACCGGCACCGTGTCCTCGGTGTAGGTGGTGCCCGCGCCGATGATCGTCGGTAGATCCAGGTTCGGAGCCAGCTGGATCATCGCGATCAGGGTGTCACCCCCACGCCGGATGCCGCAGACGCCCGCGGCCACGCGCACGTCGACCACCGACTCCGGGCGCACGAGTTCGCGGGCCCGAGCCGACCGGCCGGCACGGTACCCGATCCAGTCGCGCAACCAGCGGTAGGCGGTGCGCTGGCCCACGGGCACCACGACGACGGTTGACCACAGCGCGAGCACCAGTGCGGCGACCCACCACGGATGGGTCCGGGACAGCACGACCAGCATGAGGACGGCGATGAAAACCGCCCCGGCGACGGGGCCGGGTTCGGCGCCGAACGGTAGCCGCGGGGCCGGGGTGCCGCTCGGACCGGCGCCGCGGAACGATACGGTCACCGCGACCTCGACGACTGTGTGCCGGATCGCCGGATCCCGGCGAACCCGGGGCCGAAGCCGGCCGCGAGACCCAGCAGTACGGCACCGGCGATGACCACTGTCGCGGTGATCGCGGGGCGCAGGTCCCGCGGTCGTTCGGGTGGTTTCACCGCCAGCGGTGCGGACTGGAAGAGCCCCTCCGGTCGGCTGGGCGGTGTCCGGTAACTGAGCGCCGCCAGCGGGTCGATGAGCCCGGCGCCGACCACATTGTCCACACCGCGAGCCGGCGAATGGGCGCTGGCTTGCAGGCGCGTCGCGATCTCGGCCGGTGTCTCGCCCGGGAACCGCGACCGCAGCAGGGCGGCGACACCGCTGACATACGCGGTGGCGAAGGACGCACCGCCGATCTCGGACAGCGCGGCCGGATCTCCGACCCCGCTGACGACGCCACCGCCCGGACCGAGAGATACGATGCCGGTCCCCGGTGCGGCCACCGAGACCCAGGGTCCGGCGAGCGAGCTGTCCAACGCGGCACCGGCGGCGGTGGTGACGCCGACGGTGAGCACCTCGGGGGTGAACCAGCCGGGTGTGGATATGGTCTGCACCCTCCGCCAGCCGCGCGGATCCACCGAATCGGTGGGATCGACACCCGGATTCTGCTGGTTGCATCCCGATCCGCCGGTGTCACCGGCGCTGGCGACGATCAGTGCGCCACGCACCCGGACGGCATAGCCGATGGCCGCCGAGAGCTGGGACTGATCGACCGCCTCCCGCACCGGCACGCATATCGGCAGCGCCACGGTGATCACACCCGCCCCCTGCCGGGCCGCGTGCACGATGGCGCGGGCCAGCGTACGGACCTGCACGGCTGCCTCGGCCCCCGGTCGGAAGTGCTGCGGATCCTCGGCGGTGAACGCCGCGGACCGGTAACGAATGGACAGGATCCGGGCCTCCGGGGCGACGCCGATGAATCCATCCGTGGGATCGGCGGTGCCGGCGATGATTCCGGCCACCAGGGTGCCGTGCGCGTCGCAATCGGACAGTCCCTCGCCGCCGTCGGCGACATAATCCCCACCTCCGACGACATCGCGCAGCCGGTGGCTCGGTTTCACCCCGGTATCGATCACGGCCACGGTGACGCCCGCGCCCCGGCTCAGTTCCCTGGCTCGGGACAAGTTCAAGGCGGTGTCGACGGGGGGCTGCCGCGCCGGATCGGTTCCCGGAAGAATACCGGCCGCCACGCATCCTTTGTCCTGTTTCATCGGAAACTCCGGTTTCGGCGGCTCTTCCGCCGGTGGCGGTCCTACGACGACCTGTGGCGGCTCGACGGCCGCCGCGGGCGCCGCACCGGTGAACAGGGCGGCCGCCACCAGCGTCACGGCGCATCCGGTCGTACGCATCAGATCGCCCTCATCGCCGCATAGATGCCCATGATCCAGAACGCCAGGATCGGCACGATCAGCAGCAGCAGGTATTCGAACAGGTCGGTCACCCGCCGGGTCACCGGGGACAGCCGGACATTCGGCAACCGGACCGCCGCGAGACAACCCAGCACCGCCGCCACCAGAACGAGGGCCGCGACCAGCAGCCGGACGCCGACCGTATCGTGCACGCCGACCAGCACGATTCCCAGCCCGATCACCGTCACCGCGGATCCGGTCACCAACGCGATGGCCTGCACGCGATCCGGATACCAGCGGGCCCGCATCGCCAGAATTCCAGCCACCGCCACGGCGAGCACGATCTCGCGGATCTTGCCGGGGTGCGTCGCGGCCGCCAGCACCGTGGCGACGGACAGCGACAGCGACAGCGCCACGACCAATCCACGCAGGCTCGTCACCGCCAGACGCGCCCGTGATTCGAAGGTGGCCTCGATGCGTCGGCGTTGCGGGTCGTCGGGTTCGCTCTCGTTGCCGGTCTCGGCGTCGAAGATGTCGGTGAGTGTCGCGGGCGCCACCTCATTGCCCGGGTCGGGCAGATCGGGTGGCCGGATCCGGGCGATCACCGCGGCCACACGCGGCGCCGATCCCAGCAGCATCACGATGACCAGCACCGCACCGGCCGCCACCTGGCTCGCCGACAGCTCCAGATAGGCCGCGGGCAGCGCCGCGAGAACGCCGAGGATGCCGAGCGCGGTCACCGACATCAGCGTCGCGATGCCCACCCGGGTCACGCGCATCATGGTCGCCGCGGCGACGGCGGCGACCACGGCGCCCGCCGCGAGGTTGGCCGCGGTGAATCGGCCGGTTTCGTCGTATTCCGTCGGCACCAGCATGGCGCCGCCGGCGAACAGCAGCACCAGCGCGGCGAGGGCCGATCCCAAGCAGGCGCGGGGTGCTGCGAACCGCTGGCCGGCGACGACCGCCGCCCCCAGGAACACCGCGCCCAGCAGTAGGGCGGGGACCGCACACCACAGGATCGATCCGCTTCGCAGCCATGCCCACGTCAACATGCTCGCGGCCGCCGTCGCACCGGCCACCAGCACGCCGAAGCCGACCACCGCCGACGTTCCGGCGTCGTATTCGGCGAACTCGCGCTCGTTGATCAGGGCGAGCGCATCGGTGATGTCCTCGACGATCGGCCGGAACACCTCCGCGGACTCGACCGGCGTCAGCACCAGCACGGCGCCGTCGGCGATGTCGTGGTCGGCAAGGCTGCGCCAGCGCGGAATCGGGAGCTGTCCGGGTCGGGCCAGACTCCACTGTCCGACCGGCGGGGTGAAGTCGACGTCATCGTCCTCGACCGCCGCGGCCAGCACCTCGAGCAGATCGTCGATGAATGTCTCCACCGCGAACTTGGTGGGCACCACGACGTCCACCTGGTAGGTGGCCACCATGATCGCCACTCGGACCCGGGCCACGTCCGCCGAGGTCGCCGCGTCCGCGGCCGGTGCGGCGACGGCGGTCATCGCGTCGCCCCCCGGAATGTCGGAAACCCGTCGGACAGCGCCGCGGCCAGCTCCTCGAAGGCCAGGACGGTGTCACTGCCCAGCAGCCGCAGGTCGATCTCGCCGCCCTCGGCCAGATGCGCGTCGTAAGGCAGTGTGTACGTGGGCCGTTCCGCGGTCGCGAACAGCTGCTCGATGGCCGCCACATCGACATTCGGCTTCACCGGATGCTGGTGCACGATGGCCACGCTGGACCGGTGGACCAGGCGCTCGAGGCCGTGCGAGCCGAGCCAGTTGAGGGTGGCCACCGCCCCGGTCACCCCGCCGACCGTGGCCGGGGTGACAACCAGAACGGCGTCGCTGCTGGCCAACACGCTGTTGGTCGCCGAATCGAAGACACCGGTACCGCAGTCGACCAGGACCAGGTTGTAGTGCACCCGGAGGGTCTGCACGGCCGCCGCGTACTCTTCGCCGCTCAGTGCCCGGGTGGCATCGGTCGCCCACGGCGACGCGACCACCACCAGATTGGCGTTGTTCGTGGTGGTGTACGCCTGCACCGCCGAGAAGGCCCGCAGATCGCGGGCCTGCGCCAGATCGCGGAGGGTGAGCCCGTACGGATGCCGGACGGTCCGGGTGCCGAGATCGCTGAAGTCCGGGTTGGCGTCGACCGCGACCACGCGGTCGTAGCGAATGGAGGCGAAGGTCGATCCCAGGGTCGCCGCGGTCGTGGTCCGGCCGACGCCGCCCTTCACGCTGACCACCGCGATCTGATAGGTGCCGGGAATCTGCCGCCGGATCCGGCTGCGCCGGTCCTCGGCGCGCTGCTCGGCCGGTGACAAACCGAAGCGGAAGCCCACCTTGTTCAGCGCGCCGCGCACGCCGGTGGAGGCCCGCAGGGTCGCTCGATTGGTCGCGGTGATCTCCGCCAGCAGATGCGAGGCGGCCTGCGCGGGCGAGATGACCTCCACGCGGCCCGCGGGCTCGGACCGCTGGGCGATCGGCTCCACCCCCATGGTGACGTCGGGCTCGAGCGCACCGGTCGCCGACCACTTCGCCACGTCTCGTCCCGCCTGCTCGGCGGTGCCGGAGGCCTCCGATGCGGCGGTACCGGCCGCGGCGGCGGAGGTGCCAGCGGACCACCCGGCCGTGCCGTGGCCCGCGTCTCGCGATGCGTGACCCTGCTGGTACGCCCCGGCGGGCGGTTGCGAGGTGGACGCGT
>NZ_JASCXP010000100.1:0-19423 GCF_030010695.1 Nocardia sp. CC201C | reverse complement strand
GCCCTGCCGGGTGCGGGCGCGGGAGCGGCGGCCGGGGGCACCCTCGCCGATACCCGGGACCTCCCAGCGCGGGGGCTTGGCCGGGGAGAGTGCGGGCAGTCCCGCATCGCCCTCCCGGGCGGGACGGCCGGAATTCGACTCGCCACCCGCAGAATTCGCGTCGCCCGGCGGTCGGGCCGGTGAATCCGATTCGGCACCAGGGCGATCCGGTTCATCTCCGGCCGAATCCGGCTCCTGCTCGGGCAGGTCCGAACGGCTGTCGTTATCGTCCGAACGGCCATCATCAAGTTCCGAACGGCCTTCGCGGCTCTCCGAATGGCCTTCTCGGCGGTTCGAACTGCCCTCGGCAGCGTCCGGACGGCTTCGCGAATCCTCGGACGAATCAGCCCCTCCGCCTTCGGGTTCCGCGTCGTCGGTCAGTGGCCCCGCACCGTCGTCGGGCGAGACCCCATCGCTTTTCCCGGATCGTCCTCCTGCGCCCGCGCGGCTTCCTCCGCCGCCTGCCGCATGGCCTCGTCCAGCTGCTCCTCGCTGATACCGGGCTCGTCGAACGGATCGCGCCGCCGTCGGTGCGGCAGTGCGAGTTCCGCCGCCACCCGCACATCCTCCTCGGTGACCGCGCCGCCGCCGCGCCAGGCGGCGTGTGCGGTGGCGGTGCGTGCCACCACCAGATCGGCGCGCATCCCGTCCACGTCGAAGCTCGCGCAGAGGGCGGCGATGCGGCGCAGTTCCACGGTGTCGAGGGTGATCTCGTCGAGGCGGTCGCGTGCGGACAGGATGCGCTCGGCCACCGCACGGTCGGCGGCGGTGTAGCGGGCCGCGAATCCGGCCGGGTCCGCCTCGTAGTCGAGGCGGCGGCGCACCACCGCCATGCGCACGTCCACCTCGCGCGAGGCGACCACGTCGACGGTGAGGCCGAAGCGGTCCAGCAGCTGCGGCCGCAGCTCGCCCTCCTCCGGGTTCATGGTGCCCACCAGCACGAAACGGGCAGGATGCGAGGCCGAGACGCCATCGCGTTCGATATGCACCCGCCCCATGGCGGCGGCGTCGAGCAACACGTCCACCAGATGGTCGTGCAGCAGATTCACCTCGTCGACGTAGAGCACGCCGTGGTGGGCGGCCGCCAGCAGACCGGGTTTGAACGCCTGCTCGCCGTCGCGCAGCACCCGCTCCAGGTCCAACGAACCGACCACGCGGTCCTCGGTCGCGCCTACCGGCAACTCCACCAGCCGGGCGGGCCGCGCCCCGCTCTCGTCGACGATGGGCGGCAGTAACTGAGCCAGCGCACGCACCACGGTCGATTTGGCGGTGCCCTTCTCTCCGCGCACCAACACACCGCCGATACCGGGATGCACCGCGCACAGGATCAGGGCGAGCTGCAAACGCTCCTGACCGACCACGGCCGAGAACGGGAACCCGGCATCGTCCCCGACGGACGAACCGCCCACTCGTACGGATTCGGGATGCACAACACGGGAAGCCGACACGCCCCCACTGTATGCGCGCCACACACCGGCCCTCACCACGCCCCCGCCACAGCTGAGATCTGAGCGTCGATGGCGACAGCGTGACCGGTCGCCACCGCATCCGCTCGACGCCGCCGCCCACGGACGGCCACGGTGAAACCCGAACCCCGTCGCAGGCCGGTTCCATCGCATCGGCATTCACCAACGGCTGCGGCTGGGTGCCCGCGACCGCCGCACCGGGACAAAGGTTCGGCCCCGCACCTGGTTTCGGTGGGGGCCGAGAAAGGTGCGGCGGCTCAGCCGCGGCGCATCGGGATGTGCGGTATGCCGTCCTCGATGTACTCGTCGCCGTCGGGCTTGAAGCCGTGCTTGGTGTACATGTCGACAAGGTAGGTCTGGGCGTTGAGGCGGACCGTGGCCGAACCCGCCTCGGCGAGGGCGGCCTGCAGCACCCGAGTGGTGTAGCCGTGTCCGCGGGCGGGAACGCTGGTGCAGAGGCGGCCGATGCGGAAGGACTTCACGCCGTCGCGGTGCTCCTCGAGCAGCCGCAGGGTGCAGATGACCTCACCCTCGTCGTCGAGCCAGAAGTGCCGGGTCTCCGGCAGCAGGTCGAGCCCGTCGAGTTCCGGGTAGGCGCATTTCTGCTCGACGACGAACACTTCGACGCGAAGTTTCAACAGCTTGTACAGGGTCTCGGTACCCAGGTCCTGGGCCCACGACCGTTTGAGAGCAACCGTTGACATCATCGCGTCTTGCTATCACACCGCGGCGTGCGGCGCGACCCCTTCGATATCGGGCGTGTTCGATTCGAGACGCAGCGCCTTGTTGGACCAGTCCCACACCTCGCGGAACAGCGCCTGGTTCTCCGAGAGCTTCACGCCCAGCGAGGGCACCATTTCCTTGAGTTTCGGCTGCCACGAGGCGTATTCGTGCGGGAAGCACTTCTGCATGACGTCGAGCATGGCGCTCACGCAGGTGGACGCGCCCGGGGAGGCGCCGAGCAGACCGGCGATGGTGCCGTCCTCGGCCGCCACCACGGCGGTGCCCAGTTCCAGCACGCCGCCCGCGCCCTTGCGCCGGATCATCTGCACGCGCTGGCCAGCGATGATCAGCTCCCAGTCGTGGCCGTCGGCGCGCGGAATGAACTCCTCCATCGCGTCGACCCGACCGGCCTGCGACTTCAGCAGCTCCGAGACCAGATACTTGACCAGGCCGAGTTCGGTGACGCCGACGCCGAGCATGGAGAACAGATTGTTGGGTTTGACCGACTTGAGCAGGTCGGTGTAGCCGCCGTCCTTGAGGAACTTCGGCGTCCAGCCCGCGTAGGGGCCGAACAGCAGCCCACGGTCCCCGTCGATGACGCGGGTGTCCAAGTGCGGCACCGACATCGGCGGCGCGCCCACGGCGGCCTTGCCGTACACCTTGGCCTCGTGCTTGGCGATGAGTTCCGGATTGGTGCAGCGCAGGAACAGACCCGACACCGGGAACCCGCCGAAGCCGGAGATCTCCTTGATGCCGGACTTCTGCAGCAGCGGCAGCGCGCCGCCGCCCGCGCCGACGAAGACGAACCTGGCGTTGACGACGCGCGCCTTGCCGGTGCGGGTGTTGCGCACCTTCACCAGCCAGGAGCCGTCGGACTGCTTGGTGAGGTTGCGCACCTCGTGCCCGAAGGCGAGATCGGCACCGGACGCGCCCAGGTAGGCCAGCAATTCGGTGGTCAGCTCGCCGAAGTCGATATCGGTGCCGGCGTCGGTCCAGTTCAGCGCGACCGGGTCGGAGAAGTCGCGGCCGCGGGCCATGAGCGGCAGCCGACGCGCGAATTCGTCGGGGCTGTCGATGAATTCCATGCCCTCGAACAGCGGATGCCGCGACAGCGCCTCGTAGCGCTTGCGCAGGTACCGTACATCCGCCTCGCCGTGGGTGAAGCTCACATGCGGGATGGGGTTGATGAAATTGGAGGGCTCGGCCAAGATGCCGGTCTCCACGGCATACGACCAGAACTGGCGCGACACCTGGAAGCGCTCGTTGATGTCGATGGCCTTGGTGATCTCGACGGAGCCGTCGGCGTTCTGCGGCGTGTAGTTGAGCTCGCACAGAGCCGAGTGGCCGGTGCCCGCGTTGTTCCACGGGTCGCTGCTCTCCGCGGCGGCGGCGTCGAGCCGCTCGAACACGGTGATCGACCAGTCCGGCTGCACCTGGCGAAGCAGTGCACCCAGGGTGGCACTCATGATGCCGGCACCGATGAGTACTACATCGGTCTTCTCAATCTTGGCAGCGTTCGGCACGGGTAGATCGACTTCCTTGTCCTAGATGCGGCAACCTAGCGGCGCTTAGGTTACCCGTCGTTCACCTAGTTTCGATTGTGCCCCTCAACACGCGGAATTCACGCAGCGACAGGGCCGATTGTGAGAGATCCCTCCCGGGTGCGATGTCGCCACGGCTGGGGATAGATTGAGACTGTGAGTTCCGATACGCCCGCCGCGACCTCCACCGTCACCGATCCGACGGCCCCCGCCTGGCAACCGGATGTGCTGGGTGCGGGCTATGAGCGACTGACCATCCCGCTGGGTCCTGACCCCGACGGCGAGGGTGAGGTGGAGGCCGTCCTGGTCCGCCACACGCCCACCGAAGCGCCGGTCGCCACCAAGGCCGTGCTCTATGTGCACGGATTCACCGACTACTTCTTCCAGAAACATCTGGCCGAGCATTTCGCCGGGCGCGGATACCGCTTCTACGCGCTCGACCTGCGCAAGTGCGGCCGGGCCCGGAGGTCCGGGCAGACCGCGCACTATGTCAGCGACCTGACCCTCTACGACGCCGAGTTGAACCGCTCGCTGCGGACCATCCGCGCCGAGACCGGACTGCCCACGCTGATCCTGGCGCATTCGACGGGTGGGCTCATCACCTCGCTGTGGCTGAACCGGCTCAACCGGTCCGGTGGCGGCGTGCGGGCGCAGGGCATCACCGGGTTGGCGCTCAACAGCCCGTGGTTCGATTTGCAGGGGCCGTCCTACTACCGGTCGGTCGGTACGGCGGTGCTGCACGGTCTGGCCCGGTTCAGCGCCATGACCCGCCTGCCGCTGCCCGAGGGCAGCGCCTACGGCGACAGCCTGCACCACACCGTCGCCGGGGAATGGGATTACGACCTGGACTGGAAGCCGCTGACCGGTTTCCCGGTGCACGCGGGCTGGCTGCGCGCCATCCGCCGCGGGCACGCCCGCCTGCATCAGGGCCTGGATATCGGGGTGCCCGCGCTCATCATGCGGTCGAAGGTGACCAAGTTCATGCGCGAGTACGGTCCGGCCGCGGATGTGTCGGACGTGGTGCTGGATGTCCGTCAGATCCAGCGCTGGTCGGGCTGCCTGGGCACGCGCACCAATATCGTGCCCATCGAGGGGGCCCGCCACGATGTGTTCCTGTCCGCGGAGACGCCGCGTAAACAGGCGTTCGCGGAGCTGGATTCGTGGCTGGACTGGCTCGACACCGCCTCGGCCGAGCCCGTCGCCACCTCACCAGAAGCTGGTGCGTAGCACGATCTCGGTGGCCAGTTCGTGGTCTGCCTCGGTGGCCACGTCGGTGACATCCATGGTGACCAGGCGGTATTCCCCGTAGACATGGCGGCCGGACGCCTCGGCCGCCTCCCGGGGCAGCGCCTTGGTGGCCAGCAGGGTGGTGGGTATCTCCACGGCGGGGCAACTCGGATCCGGGGCCGTGCCGCCGGTGACGGGCACCGCGGGGTGGGCGCGACCGGCCACGACCAGGCTCATGAACCGGCCGAAACCCCGGGCGGACAGCTGCCAGGCCAGCTCGGCCCCGGCGCCGCAGCCGACCAGGTTGGCCCACGGCACCCGCAGTTGGTCGAGCAGGGCGAGCACGGTGGCGGTATCGAGGCCGTCGGCGTGCTCGACGACGAACGTGCGCAGATCGGAGTTGTGCAAGCGGGCACAGACCTGGTCGTAGACGTCCGCGGGAGCGCCCGCATCGGGCAGCAGCAGAACACTGTGCCGGGATTCGGGGCCGCCGACTCGCACGGTCCACGTCTTGTCACCGACCGTGAGCTGCCGAGATTCCATGTGAATTCACGGTACACGCCGCCGGGGAGTCCGCATCGCGTGTCGGTGTGATTTCGATCGGGGCTCAGCGGGTGGTGCGCAGAATGGCGAGATCGGTCGGTGCGCCGCCGGTGATCAGCCCTTCCAGGGCCGCCTCGTCGAGGTGCTTCTCCATCAGGTCGGCGAGCAGGTCCAGCTGTGCGGTGCGCTCCCGCGCCACCGAAACATCGTCGGCCACAACGAAGCCCGTACGCCCGGCGCGCTCGGCGAGTTCGCGCAGCCAGGCTCGGCGGAACGCGTCGTTCTCCAGGACGCCGTGCAGGTGGGTGCCCCAGACGCAGCCGCGCACACTCCCTTCGGGAGCGCCGTCCAACTCCAGCCAGGGCCGGTCGCCGCTGTGACGGACCCGACCGTGATGAATCTCGTATCCGTGCACGGGCAGGCCGCGGGCGTGGCCGGTGGCGCGGCGCAGCACCTTCGGGTCGGCGAATTCGATCTCGAGGTCCAGCAGGCCGAGGCCCGCGACCGTGCCCGCGTCCGATTCCACGCGGTCCTCGATGGCACAGGCCAGCATCTGGTAGCCGCCGCAGATGCCCAGGATCGGCCCGCCCGCGGCGGCGCGGACGCGCAGGGCATCGGCGATTCCGGTGCGGCGCAACCATTCCAGATCGCTCACGGTGGCCTTGCTGCCCGGCAGGACGACCAGATCCGCGCCGGTCAGCCGGGAGGGATCGGTGACCCAGCGCACGGCCACCCCCGGTTCGCAGGCCAGCGCCTCCACATCGGTGGAGTTGGAGATGCGCGGCAGCCGGATGGCAGCGACGGTCAGCCATTCCGACCCGCGCGGCGGCAGGGAGCGGCCCACCGGGGCGTCGGCGACGGTGCCGAGCGAGTCCTCGGCGTCGATCCACAGCTCCTCCGCGAAGGGGAGGACACCGAGCGTGGGGCGGCCGGTGAGCGCGGTGAGCTGGTCGATACCGGGTCGCAGCAGCTCCACGTCACCGCGGAACTTGTTGATGACGAACCCCGAGATCAGTTGCTGGTCTTCGGGTTCCAGAATGGCGACGGTGCCGAAGAGATGCGCCAGCACCCCGCCGCGGTCGATATCGCCGACCAGCAGCACCGGCAGCCCGGCCGCGCGCGCCAGACCCATATTCGCCAGATCTGTTGCGCGCAGGTTGATTTCAGCCGGTGACCCCGCGCCCTCGCAGATCACCACATCGAATTCGGCTCGCAGCGCCGCCAATTCGTCCGCCACCACCTGCCGCAGGTGCTGCCGGTGCCGGAAGTAGTCGCGCGCCCCCACGGTGTCGACGGCCCGCCCGCGCACCACCAGCTGGGAGCGCCGGTCACTGCCGGGTTTGAGCAGGATCGGATTGAAGCGCACGCTGGGCTCGAGTCCGCACGCCCGCGCCTGGAGTGCCTGCGCGCGGCCGATCTCCCCGCCGTCGGAGGTGACGACGGAGTTGTTGGACATGTTCTGCGCCTTGAACGGCGCGACGCGCACCCCGCGCCGCGCCAGCATGCGGCAGAGTCCCGCCACCACAACGCTTTTCCCGGCGTCGGAGGTGGTGCCCGCGACCAGCAGCGCGCCCTTCACCGGCTGGCCTCCGCGGCGGGCGGGCGCGCGCTCACGGCAGGGTGAGGATTTCCGCGCCGGTGTCGGTGACGACCAGGGTGTGCTCGAACTGTGCCGTCCATGCGCGGTCCTTGGTGACCACCGTCCAGCCGTCGTCCCAGATCTCGTAGTCGATGCCGCCCAGATTGATCATGGGCTCGATGGTGAAGGTCATGCCCGGCTCGATCTCGGCCTCCACGGCGGGCTGGTCGTAGTGCAGGATCACCAGGCCGCTGTGGAAGGTGGGGCCGACGCCGTGGCCGGTGAAGTCGCGCACCACGCCGTAGCCGAAGCGGTTGGCGTAGGACTCGATGACGCGGCCGATGACATTGAGGGCGCGGCCGGGGCGCACCGCCTTGATGGCGCGCATGGTGGCCTCCTCGGTGCGCTCGACCAGCAGGCGCACCTCCTCGTCCACGTCACCGGCGAGGAAGGTGGCGTTGGTGTCGCCGTGCACGCCGTGGATGTAGGCGGTGACGTCGATATTCACGATGTCGCCGTCCTCGATCACGGTGGAGTCGGGGATGCCGTGGCAGATGACCTCGTTGAGCGAGGTGCAGCAGGATTTGGGGAATCCCTTGTAGCCCAGCGTCGACGGGTACGCGCCGTGATCGCACAGGTACTCGTGCGCGATGGCGTCGAGTTGATCGGTGGTGACGCCGGGCGCGACGGCCTTGCCCGCCTCGGCGAGCGCCTGCGCCGCGATCTTGCTCGCGATCCGCATCTTCTCGATGGTCTCCGGGGTCTGCACCCAGGGCTCGTGTCCCTCGTTGACCGTCTTCTTCCAGACGTACTCCGGCCGCTCGATGGACTTCGGCACCTCTCGAATGGGCGACTGGGTGCCGGGAACGAGAGGTTTGCGGGTGCGCACTGACATGGAACAAGACTATCCGCCCGCGCGGGGTGCTCCGTACCCGGAATACTTCCGGACTATGGTCCGTTTACCCCTTTGGTTGACGTGGTAACTACTTGCAGGAGGCACCCGCCGTGGAATTGGGACTGACCACATTCGCCGAGATGACCGCCGTCGGCGACCGGCCCGCGCCCAGCGCCGGACAGCGGTTGCGCGAGGTGGTCGATGAGGCCGTCGCCACCGAACGCGCGGGACTGGAGGTATACGGGGTCGGTGAACACCACCGCGCCGACTTCGCGGCCTCCGCCCCCACCGTGGTGCTGTCGGCCATCGCCGCCCGCACCGAACGCATCCAGCTCACCAGCGCGGTCACCGTGCTCAGCTCGGCTGACCCGGTGCGCGTGTACCAGGAGTTCGCCACCCTGGACCTGCTCTCCGGCGGGCGCGCCGAACTGATGGCGGGCCGTGGCTCGTTCATCGAATCCTTCCCGCTGTTCGGCTACGACCTGGGCGACTACGACGAACTCTTCGACGAGAAACTGGCGCTGCTGCTGAAGATTCGCGCGGACGAGCCGGTCACCTGGTCCGGGAAGTTCCGCGCCCCACTCAGCGACGCCGTGGTGTATCCGCGCACCGAACGCCCGCTGCCGGTGTGGATCGCGGTGGGCGGCACCCCGGAATCCGTCGCCCGCGCCGGGCTGCTGGGTCTGCCACTGGCCATCGCCATCATCGGCGGACAGCCCGCGCGCTTCAAACCGCTGGTCGACCTGTACCACCGGGCGCTGGCGGAGGGCGGCCACGAGCCGCGGCCGGTGGCGGTGCACGCGCACGGCTATGTGGCGGAAACGGATGCGCAGGCCGTGAACGACTTCTACGCGCCCTACGCCGCCGCCATGAGCGCCATCGGACGCGAACGCGGCTGGGCCCCCATGACCCGCGACCACTTCGACGCGCTGCGCTCCCAGAGCGGTTCGCTGTTCGTCGGCGCCCCCGACCATGTGGCGGAGAAGATCGCCACCGTGCGCGACGATCTCGGCCTGGACCGCTTCATGCTGCACACCAGCGTGGGCACCCTGCCGCACGAAAAGGTGCTGCGCACTATCGAACTGCTCGGCGACAAGGTGGCCCCGCAGGTGCGGTGATCGCCACTGCGGCCGGGGCCGCGTCGATCGCCGATCCGACAGTCCCGCCGAGCAAGACGCGGTGAGCGGGCCACCGGAGGTGGACCACTCGATCTCCGCGGCAGTCCGAATCTCCCGATCGGTCGCCGACCGAGTGCGCTCACGGCCGCGCCGGGTCGGCGCATGGTCGGAACCGAGCCGACGGACACAGGGACGATCACTCCGGAAGGGCCGGTTCCGGTGCGGCTGACACCGCACCGGCCCAGTCTCCCGCTACGATCTCGGGGATACTCTCCGGTGGCGTCGATGCCGCACGGGGCAGCGAACAACAGAGGATGCGCGCGTGGCCGAGATCAGCACCCTGACCTGGATTGTCACCATCGGACTCATACTCGCGCTGCTCGCGGTGGATCTGATCGTGGCAGCGGTGAAGCCGCATCGGGTGGGCTTCCGGGAGGCCACCATCTGGTCGGTGTTCTACATTCTCGTGGCCGTCGCTTTCGGGGTGTGGTTCGCCTGGCAGTACGGCGGCGGGTTCGGGGCGGAGTTCTTCGCCGGATACGTGGTGGAGAAGAGCCTGTCGGTGGACAACCTCTTCGTCTTCGTGATCATCATGACCACCTTCGCGGTGCCGGAGGAGCATCAGCACAAGGTGCTCACCTTCGGCATCGTGCTGGCGTTGATCATGCGGGCCATCTTCATCGCCTTGGGCGCGACGCTGCTGTCGCTGTTCTCCTTCATGTTCCTGCTGTTCGGGCTGCTGCTCATCTACACCGCGGTGCAGCTGTTCCGGCACCGCGATCAGGATCCCGAGGTCGACGACAATGTGATGGTGCGGGCCGCGCGGCGGCTGCTGCCCATTACCGACGACTATGTGGGCGGCAAGCTGTCGACCCGCGTGGACGGGCGCTGGATGGTGACGCCGCTGTTCATCGTGCTGCTGGCCATCGGCAGTATCGATCTGCTGTTCGCGCTGGACTCGATTCCGGCGGTGTTCGGCGTCACCCGCGAGCCCTATATCGTCTTCGCCGCCAACGCTTTCGCGCTGCTGGGGTTACGGGCGCTGTTCTTCCTCGTCAAGGGTCTGCTGGACCGGCTGGTGTACCTGTCGACCGGCCTGTCGCTGATCCTGGCGTTCATCGGCGCCAAGCTCATCCTGCACTGGGCGCACGTCGACATCGACGACCGCGTGCCGGAGATTCCGACCTCGGTCAGCCTGGGCGTGATCGTCGCCGTGCTCGTGGTCGTCACCGTGGCCAGCCTGATCAAGACGCGGCAGGATCCGACCGCGAAGGCGCACGCGGGCTCACTGCGGGCGCATCCGGACCAGGAGCGCGACCGGCAGGGGCAGCCGGGCTGATCTCGTCGCGGCGGGCGCGTTTGCCGCGGGCGATCTCGGTGGCGAGGGCGTCGAGCGGCTGGGCGAACGGCGTGAGCGAATCGTGCAGGGCCGCAAGCCAATGCTGCGCCGCCTCGATACCGTCCGAGTCGAGGGCGTAGTGACGGCGGGTGCCGTCGGCGCGGGTGCGCACCAGCCCGGCGTCGCGCAGCGCCTTGAGGTGCTGGGAGACGCCGGGCTGGGAGATGGTCGCGTGGCGCTGCACCGCGGTCACGATCGCGCCCGCGGGCTGTTCGCCGGTGGCTGCCAACAGTTCGAGGATGTGGCGGCGGATCGGATCGCCCAGCGCCTCGAAGATCTTCGCCGGGGAGCGGTCCATCAGGAGTGCGCGCCGTCCTCGGGCACACCGGTGTAGAACGCGATGGTGCGGTCCGCGGCCGCCCGGGCGGCGGCCGGGTCCTCGCCGTCGCCGATGGCGGCCTCGGCCCAGCCGCGTGCCGCGACTTCGATGAAGGCACGCCCCTCCGGCGTCTCGTGGAAGGTCTGTGCCAGTGCCGGATCCATCGGCTGCCCGGTCGCCAGGTGCTCCCCCAGTCCCATCAGGGCGAGATCCCAGCCGACCCCGACCGCTCCCGGCCCGAACCGCTCCCAGAAATCCGGGTCGACGGGTGCCTCGTGCACCAGTTCCAGCCGCGTGCCGTCGCCGTCCGGGGTGAGGGTCACCTGCACCCACGAGGTCTGATCGTTGAACACCCAGGTGATGGCGAACCGCCGCGGTTCGTCGCATTCCTCGACGACGCCACCGGCATTGCCCTCGATCTGGTATTTCCCGCCGAGCGTCAGGTCACCCGAGACGGGCGCGAACCACCGTGGAATGCGCTCGATGTCGGTCAGCGCGCTCCACAGATCGGCCTGTTCGGTCGCGTAGGTCCGGCGCGCGACAGCGATCTTGGTCGGCGCACCGCCGCGCTCACCGCTGCGCAGTTCACGGGCCACGAGTCCGGCTACGGCGGCCGGATCGGTCAGCAAGGGCATGACGAAACCTCCTCTATAAGTTGGAACTTATATTAGCGCGCGCGAGCCCACCCCCGCCACCCCTGTCGGCCACAGCAATCACCCCGCCAACCACGGCGATCAGCCTCTGCCGACCACGGCGCTCAGCCCTGGACCACAGCGACCAGCTCGACCACGGGGTCAGCAGCTGGCGACCACAGCGACCAGCACGACCACGGGGTCAGCGGCTGGCGACCACAGCGATCAGCTGCGACCGGATCGCGCCGAAACCGTCGCGTTCGACTCCGGAGCCCGCAGTCGCGCGGGCTCGACGACCAGGACCGGGAGGGCGGCGTGGTGGACCAGTTCGGTGGATACGCTGCCGAGCAGGCGGGTGGACAGGCCGCGACCGCGGCGGCCGACGACCAGTACGTCCATATCCTGGTCGGTGGCGAAGCGGCGGAGGGCCTCACCCGGGGGACCCGCCAGCACCTCGAAGCGCACCGGCATTCCGGCGGCGCGGGCCCGCTCCGCGGCGGCGGCCAAGCGGGCGTCGGCGGCGTCGATCGCGGCGTGGGTGGCGTCGTCGGTGGCGTCGTAGCAGACCACCTCGGCGAGTACGAGCATGCCGCACCCGGATCCGAACAGGGTGAGCGCCGTATCGAGCGCACGATCGGATTCCGGGGAGCCGTCCATGGCCACCAACACCCGAGGTCCGCGAGTTTCGGCGCGCCCCAGAATGCCCTCGGGCCCCGACGCGGCCAGACGCGGGCGGCGCTCGACCCGCTCCCACGCGATCGGGACGAACAGCGGCCCCAGCGCAACAGCGATGACGAGCCACATCGGGTCGTGGCCGCGGCGGATCATCCACAGGCCGGTAACCACGCCGATGAACGCCCAGCCGATGAGGAACAGTGCCAGTGTGAGAGCCATGGCTCCACGGTCCCCCGGCGGACACCCGCACGTGTAGCGCACGAAGCCCCCGGTTGCGGGGACTTACGTCCCACGGCCCACCGGCCACCGGCGAGCGGCGAGCGGCGAGCGGACCACCCCGACCATGCGGACACCCACACAGCGGCCAGCCTGCCGTGCGCCCGGAAATCCCTACCGCCCCGGCGCACGCGGATCGTCACGTCGGACGGACCCCGCCACCCGGCGACGGTCAACCGCTGGCCCCGGCCACCGTGCCGATGCAGTCGACCTGGCCGCCTGTCCGCGGCGAACCGGACCAGCCATGCCGCCAGGGCCACCGAGCTGGCCGCGTAGCCCCGAAGGCGTTGCGCGCCTGAGCGGTTCCGCTATTCGCGCAGCTGCGCCTCGAAGGCGATGCGGTCGCCGCGGTAGAGGGAGCGGACGCGTTCGATGGGGGTGCCGTCGGGGTCGAGGCTGCGGCGGTGGAGCAGGATCATGGGCAGTGCCGTGGTGCATTCCAGGAGGGCGGCCTCGCGGGGGGAGGCGAGCACGGTTTCGATGCGTTCGGTGGCGGCGGCGTAGGTGACGCCGAGAGCGCGGGTGGCGGCGTAGAGGGAGGTCTCCGGGTCGTAGCTGTCGCGCAGGGCGGCGAAGCGGGGCAGGGGCAGGTAGGTGCTCTCCAGGCCGATGCGTTCGCCGTCGGCGAGCAGGATGCGTTCCAGATGCATGACGGGCGTTCCGGCGGGCAGGGCCAGATCGCGGGCGATGTCGTCGTCGGCGGGGATGTCGGCCCAGTCGACGAGCAGGCGGCCGGGGGCGCGGCCGAAGCTGATCGCCCCCTCGGTGTAGGAGCGCAGCGACAGCGGCTGCACCATCTTCGGGCGGGAAACCACGGTGCCGCGCCCCTTGCGCCGAATCCGGCCTTCCACCAACAGATCTCGCAGCGCCTGCCGGACGGTTTCGCGGGCGACGCCGAAGCGCAGGGCGAGTTCGCGTTCCGGGGGGACGGCGTCGCCGACGGCCAGTTCGGCCAGCATGGCGTCGAGTTCGGTGCGGATTCGATACGCCTTCGGGATACGAGCGCCCGCCCCCGCCGCGTCGGATCTCTCCATGCCCCACAGCGTACAGCGAAATGGTCTATACCAATTTTTAACCTGCCGTTTGCGTACGAAACACTCTTAGGTCTAGACCAGTGACCACGATAGGGCGCATGCGATTGGTCATCATCGGCGGCGGCATCCTCGGCACCGCCCACGCCCTGGCCGCCGTCCGGCGCGGCCACGAAGTGATCCAGCTCGAGCGCGAGGTCGAGGCCCGCGGGGCCACCGTGCGCAACTTCGGCCTGGTGTGGGTGTCCGGACGCAGCGCCGGTGAACTGGAGATCGCGCTGCGCTCCCGGCAGTTGTGGGAGGAGATCGGCGGCCGGGTGCCGGGCGTCGGCTTCCGCCCCGCGGGTTCGCTGACCCTGGTGCGCACCGAGGCCGAACTCGCGGTCGCCGAGGCCGCCGCGAACGCCGCGTCCGCCGCCGAGCGCGGATTCGAACTGCTCGACCCCGATCGGGTGCGCGCGCTCGAGCCCGCATTGCGCGGCAAATTCCTTGCCGGACTGCACTGTTCGACCGATGCGGCGGTGGAGTCCCGACAGGCGCTGCCCGCGCTGCGCCGGTACCTGGACGCCACCGGCCGCTATCGGTTCTTCGCCGGAACCGAGGCGCGCGCCGTCACCGGCGGCACCGTGACCGACGACCGCGGCCGTCGCCACACGGGCGATCTCGTGGTGGTGTGCCCGGGTGCGTCGCACCGCGGACTCGCCCGGGAACTGGTGGGCGACATGCCCGTTCGCCGGGTGCGGTTGCAGATGATGCAGACCGCCCCGCTGGGCGAGGACCTCACCACCGCCATCGCCGACGGTGACAGCTTCCGCTACTACCCCGGCTACGCGAGCGATGCGCTCGATCGGCTCGAGGCCGAGGAGTCGCAGTCCTTCGTCGCCGCCCGGCACCGGATGCAGATGCTGTGCGTGCAGCGCCTGCACGGCGGCCTCACCATCGGCGACACCCACGAATACGAGGAGCCCTTCGCCTTCGACGTGGACGAGGCACCCTACGAATACCTCACCGGGGTCGTGGAGGAGCTGCTCGGCCGCAAACTCCCGCCGGTGGTGCGCCGCTGGGCGGGCGTATACAGCCAGTCCATCGATCCGGCGGCCATCGTCACCCGGGTGCGGGCCGATGACGCCGTCTGGGTCGTCACCGGTCCGGGCGGACGCGGCATGACCCTCGGCCCGGCCCTCGGCGAAGAGACCGCCGACCTTCTGAACCTGTAGGAAATCCCATGTCCGACACACAGATCGATCTCGCCGTCCTCGATATGGCCGGAACCACCGTCGCCGACGGCGGGCTGGTGCTGCGCGCCTTCGAGGAGGCCGCCACCGCCGCCGGAATCCCCGCCGAAGGTATCGAGCGCGAGGCCGCCCGCCGCTACGTCCTCGACACCATGGGCCAGTCCAAGATCACGGTCTTCCGCGCGCTGCTCGGCGACGAGGACCGCGCGCAGCGCGCCAATCAGGCGTTCGAGGCCGCCTACGACGAATTCGCCGCCACCGCGGCCGCACCCGTTCCCGGTGCGGCCGAAGCGATCACGGCACTGCGCGCGGCCGGTATCAAGGTGGCGCTCACCACCGGATTCAGCCGCGCCACCCGGGACAAGCTGCTGGCGGCGCTGGGCTGGCAGGACATCGCCGACCTCACGCTGTCCCCCGCCGACGCCGGACGCGGACGCCCCTACCCGGACCTGGTGCTCACCGCACTGCTGCGCCTGGGTATCGACGCCGTGGATCGCGTTGCGGTACTGGGTGATACGGCCAGCGATATCGCCACCGGCCGGGCCGCGGGCGCGCGCATCGTGGCGGGCACGCTGACCGGCGCACACAACGCGGAGCAGTTGCGCGCCGCGGGCGCCACCCACGTGGTGGATTCCGTCACCGAGTTCGCCCGGCTGCTGCTGGCCGAACGCTCCTGAAAGCCCCGCCGCCGGTTCCCGAGGGAGTCGAGCGGCGGTCCTCCCCCATCCCTTCGATTCAGCAGTTCCGACGAACCGAAAGTTGCTTCCCCCGTGCGCAATCCGAACAACCGCCTCGCACGCTCCCTCGCCAGGACGGCGTTGATCCTCACCTCCGCCACCGCCGTCGTCTTCGGCATGACCGCCTGCGGCGGCACCGGCACCGAATCCGCCGACGGCAAGACGGTGACCGTCTACTCCGCCGACGGCGTCGGCGAGTGGTACAAGACCCAGTTCGACAAGTTCAAGGAGCAGACCGGCATCGCGGTGAACCTGGTGGAAGCCGGTTCCGGTGAGGTCGTCAACCGGGTGGAGAAGGAGCAGTCCAACCCGCAGGCCGATGTGCTGGTCACGCTGCCGCCGTTCATGCAGAAGGCCGACAAGTCCGGTCTGCTCGAGCCCAGCGGCATCGACACCAGCGCCGTCGCCGACTCGGACAAGGACCCGAACGGCAAATACGTCATGATGGCGGGCAACTACCTCTGCTTCATCGCCAATCCCTCGGTCAATGTGGCCGGGATGACCTGGGACGACCTGCTGAAGCCGGAGTACCAGGGCAAGATCCAGTACTCCACTCCGGGCCAGGCCGGTGACGGCACCGCGGTGCTGATCCTGCTCCAGCAGCTCTACGGCAAGCAGGGCGCGCTCGACTACCTGGCCAAGCTCCAGGAGAACAATGTCGGCCCCTCCTCCTCCACCGGCAAGCTCCAGGCCAAGGTCGACAAGGGCGAGATCCTCATCGCCAACGGCGACATCCAGATGAATATGGCCAATATCAAGGAGAAGGGCTCCAAGTTCACGGTGTTCTTCCCCGCGGACGCCGACGGCAAGGCCAGCACCGTACCGGTGCCGTACCTGATGGGCCTGGCCAAGGGCGCGCCGCACCAGGCCGAGGCCAAGCAGCTCATGGAGTTCCTGCTCTCCACCGAGGCGCAGCAGGCGCTGCCCAACTCCTTCGCCATTCCGGCCCGCCAGGAACTGCGTGGCGTCATGTCCTCCGGCGGCGCGACCAATCCGGCGGTGCTGCTGCAGAACGTCCAGATCATCTACCCGGACTGGGCGCAGGTGCTGACCGATCTCGACGCCGACCTCGCCGCCTACCAGCAGGCCACCGGCCAGTAGGAATCCGCACCACCCCCGAGGAGCGCACTCATGACCACCGCGTTGACGACATCCAGGGCGACCGACGCCGCGACCGCCGAGCCGGCCATCGTATTCGACCGGGTCGGCGTCACCTACGGCCGCGGCCGGAAAAGCACTGTCGCACTGGCCGATTTCACGCTCCGCGTCGCCGCGGGGGAAACGGTCGCGCTGCTCGGGCCCAGCGGTTCCGGCAAGTCCACCGCGCTCAAGGCGCTGGCCGGCTTCGTCCGGCCCACCTCGGGTGCGGTGCGCTTGTCGGGCCGCGACGTCACCCAGCTCTCCCCCGCCCGACGCGGCATCGGCGTGGTGGTGCAGTCCTACGCGCTGTTCCCGCATATGCGGGTGCGCGAGAACGTGGCCTTCGGACTGCGCTCGCATCGGGTGCCGCGCAGGGAGATCGGCGCACGCGTCGCCGAGGCGCTGACCATGGTGGGCATGGGCGGGTACGCGGAGCGGCTGCCCCGGGAACTGTCCGGCGGACAGCAGCAGCGGGTGGCCATCGCCCGCGCCCTCGCCATCCGCCCCAAGGTGCTGCTGCTCGACGAACCGCTCGCCGCCCTGGACGCGCAGTTGCGGCAGTCCATGCTCGGCGAGCTCCAGCAGTTGCGTAAAGCCCTGCCGGACACCGCCATGCTGTATGTCACCCACGACCAATCCGAGGCGCTGGCGCTGGCGGACCGGATCGCCGTCATGCGCGATGCCCGCCTGGTCGATATCGACAGCGCCCGGAAGCTGTGGCAGCGCCCGCCCACCGATTTCACCGCCGCCTTCCTGGGCGGCGCGAATCTGCTGCCCTGCACCGTCAATCACGTCACCGGCACCGCCGCGCTGGTCACCGTCGGCGAGCACACGCTGCGTGCGGAGGCTCCCGCGCCGGGGGTGGGGCGGCCCGACTGGGTGCCGAATGCCGATGCGCACCTGTGCGTCCGGCCGCACACCGTCTCGATTCGGCCGCTCACCGAGAAGGACGTCCTGCGCGCCAGCGTGACCGGCACGGTGTGGCGGGGTGCGTCGACCCGGCTGCACCTGGACGTCACCGGTCTGCCCGGTGAGCTCACCGCCGATGTGCCCGGCCACGCGGAGTTGGAGATCGGCGATGTCGTGGGCGTGAAGTTCCCCGATCCGGCCGGGGTGCTGATTCCGCCCGGGATCGGAACCGCCGCCGCGGCGGACGAATCCGAGGTGCGGGCGTGACCGCGACCCGCACCGCACCCGCCGCACCCGCCACCACCCCACCCGGCCCGCGCCGCTCGCTCGCGCCGCTGCTCTGGACGCTGCCGCCGGTGCTGGTGGTGTTGTGCATCGCCGTCTATCCGATCGGCCGGGTGCTGCTGGAGTCGACCCGGACCGACGCGGGCCGCGGCACCGAGACCTGGACCACGGTGCTGGGCTCGGAGTCGTTCCGGAACGCGTTGTGGCG
Source organism: Nocardia sp. CC201C (assembly GCF_030010695.1). NCBI lineage: Bacteria > Bacillati > Actinomycetota > Actinomycetes > Mycobacteriales > Nocardiaceae > Nocardia > Nocardia sp. CC201C. The sequence continues at coordinate 1,446 of NZ_JASCXP010000100.1, read as the reverse complement.
CACCGTATCCATCGCGGCCTGCTCCACGCTGGGCTGCCTGGTGCTGGGCACCTTCCTCGCCATCGTGCTGGCCTTCGTGCCGTTTCCGGGATCGGGTCTGGTGGGCCGCCTCATCGACACCGTGCTCACACTGCCCTCCTTCCTGGTGACGCTGGCCTTCACCTTCCTCTACGGCACGGCGGGCGCGGTGAACGCGCTCATCGGTGAACTCACCGGCCGCAGCGAACCGGCGCTGAACTTCCTCACCACCCCGCTGGGTGTGATCGCCGCCGAGGTCACCTTCTTCACCCCGTTCGTCGTGCGCCCGCTGCTGGCCGCCTTCGCCCAACTGCCGCGCGAACAGCTGGATGTGGCCTCGAGCCTGGGGGCGTCGCCGTGGCGGGTGCTGTGGCGGGTGGTGCTGCCGGAGGCCTGGCCCGCCTTGGCCGCGGGCGGCAGCCTCGTTCTGCTGTTGACGCTCAACGAATTCGGCATCGTGCTCTTCACCGGGGCCAAGGGCGTCATCACACTGCCCGCGCTCATCTACACCCGGGGCATCGTCACCTTCGACCTGCCCGGCGCGGCGGTGCTGGCCAGCGTGCAGGTACTGCTGTCGCTGAGCCTCTACCTCGGCTATCGCCTGATCTTCGCCCGGCTCACCGGGACTCGGAAGGAGCGCTGACATGCTGGTGTGGACCCGGCGCGGGCGCGCCGCCGTACTCGCCGTCTTCGCGGTGGTGGTGACGGTGGTGTTCATCGCGCCCATCGCCACGGTGGTGGCGGCGGGGCTGGCGGGACGCTGGACCGGACCGCTGCCCTCGGATCTCGGCTTCGGCAATGTGGGTCGGGCACTGTCCGGGGAGCAGGCGGCAAGTCTGTCGGTGAGCCTGCAGACCGCGCTGTTGGCCGGTGCGGCCGCGCTGGTCCTGGGCACCTGGGCGGCACTGGCCGCCCGGGAAGCGCCGGAATGGTTGCGCCGCATCACCGATGCCGTCTTCCACGTGCCGGTGGCGGTGCCGTCGGTGGCCATCGGCCTCGGCGTCCTGATCGCCTTCAACGAACGTCCGCTGCTGCTGGGCGGCACCACATGGATTGTCGTCCTGGCCCATACGGTGCTGGTGCTGGCCTACGCCTTCAGCGGCGTCAGCGCCGCCCTGGATCGGCTCGACCCCGGATACCGGCAGGCCGCCGAATCGTTGGGGGCGGGGCCGGTCCGGGTGCTGTTCCGGATCACCCTGCCGCTGCTGCTGCCCGCGCTCGGCGCGGCGGCGGGACTGTCGATCGCACTGTCCATGGGCGAACTCGGCGCGACGATCATGGTCTACCCGGCCACCTGGAAAACGCTGCCGGTCACCATCTTCGCGGCCACCGATCGCGGTGAGGTCTTCGACGCCGCCGCCAGCACCACGCTACTGGTACTGGTCACCTTGATCGCGCTGGTGGTGCTGGGCCGCCTGCGCGGCCGCG